>JAKADD010000128.1 GCA_021820825.1 Bacillota bacterium | reverse complement strand
GCAAAGAAAGCCCAGCTTGAGGTGCTGGGGCGCGTACAGCATCGGGAAACCTTTGGCAAACGGCTCGTCGAACACCCGCTCATCCGTCGCGATCTCGTGGATCTGGCCGTCCGTATGGCCGCCGGCACCGCACTGGCTTTCCACGCCGTGGACGCCTTTGACAAGGCCTGGCATGAACGGCCGCCTTATTCACCCGCTTATCACTACGCCCGCTTCCTCAGCCATTTGGCGAAAAACCGCACAGCCGAGCACGCCGCCTTCATTACGGCGACTGCGATGGAACTTTTCGGTGGACTCGGGTTCCTTGAGGAGTACGCGGTGGCGCGCTGGCACCGGGAAGCCCTGATCACTCCGATTTGGGAAGGACCGAGCAACATCCAGGCGCTCGACCTACTCGAAGCGATGCAGAAAAAGCAGGCGCACGAACCCTTTCTCGCCGAATTCCTGCCGATGCTAAGGCGTGCCGACACGGATGCCGCACGGCTGGCCGCCGAGACGATGGAGCAGACCGTGCAGCACCTGGCCAGCCTGAGAAATCCGGAAGAAGCGCAGTGGTACGCCAAGCACGCCCTGACCACTCTGGCCGACTCCGCGCAGATCGGGCTGCTATATAGGTTGGCTGAGACCGGCGGCCCACGCTACGCGCAACTGGCTGAACTCTACGCCGCGCATTTCCTTCGCCACGAAGAGTATCCGGTGTCCGCACTCGACCTGAAGCTGATATGGGAGGCTGGGCTCGATGCGTAAACTCGTGATCCACGAACTGCTGTACTCTTCCTTGGCCCAACACGGGCAAGTGGAAGTCGTGAGCGGACCGCATCGTTTGACCTACCAGTCGGTGTGGGAACGGGCCGTCCGGGTCGCCGATCGCCTCACCCGCCTGGGCGTTCGCAAAGGCACAGTGGTCGGAGTAATGGATGTCAACAGCCACCGCTACCTCGAACTTCAATACGCGCTCTCGATGGTCGGAGCTGTCATTCACACTCTCAATTTCCGGCTTGCCGCCGCCGACCTTCTCTACACCATAACCCACGCACAGGATGAGTGGCTGTTTGTGTGGGAGGGGTTTGCGGGCCCGGTCGGTAAGTTGCGCGATCAATTCCCGAACTGGGTCTGGCTGACGGACGCGGAACTCGGCGTCGACCACGACCACGAACGAACCTACGAAGCCCTCGTCGCTGAGGGCAGCCTCGTGGTGCCGGACCACGCCAACCGCGTTGCGGAAGATGACCCGTATTCGATTTTCTATACCACCGGCACCACCGGGCGTCCGAAAGGGCTGCAGTATACCCAGCGCGACATGTTTCTTGCCCCATTGCAGATTGCCAACCACTTGGCCCTGCATCCGACCGGGGCAAGGCTTTCCAGTGCGGACACGATCATGCCGCTGATCCCCTTTTTTCACATCCACGCTTGGGGCGCCGCATTTTTTCCTCCCTACATGGGCGCCAAACTGGTATTGCCTGAGCGCGCGACGGCCAAGGAGCAACTGGAGCTCATAGCGCGCGAAGGCGTCACCTGGAGCAACATGGTTCCGACGCAACTTCACATGCTCCTCGACGAGGCGGAGGCGGCGGATCAGGCGCTGCCGCTCAGGGTGCTGACGGGCGGGAGTCTGTTAACGTCCGGGCTCGCACAGCGCGCCGCAAAAAACGGTGTCTCGTTTAGCCTGATCTATGGGGGTTCGGACCAACTGGCCACCAGCATCTCGGTCATTCCGCGAGGGATGGACCGGGATCCCTCTTCACCGGACACCCTGCAAGCGCTGTCCACCCGCACGAGCCCGCTCCCGTTTGTCGATGTCCAGGTGCGTGATGACAGCAGTATGACCGTTCCCCAGGACGGCCGAACCATGGGCGAAATCTGGGTGCGCAGCCCATGGTTGCCGGACGGATACCTGCACGATGAGGAACACAGCCGCGCCGCCTACATCGACGGATGGTTTCGCACAGGAGACCTTGCCGTCCGCTTTCCGGACGGCAGCTTCTACGTGGTCGATCGCCAAAAAGACGCTGTGAAAAGCGGCGGCGAGTGGATTCCAACGGGAATGCTGGAAGCTGTGCTGTCGGAACACCCTGCGGTGGCCGCAGTGTCCGTCCTGGCCCAACCGGATGACAAATGGGGCGAACGGCCGATCGCTGTGATTCAAGCCCGGACGTCGGTGTCTGAAGTGGATCTGCGTGAATTCATGGATGACGCGGTCACATCTGGACGGATTCCGAAGTTTTGGGCTCCAGACCAGTTTCTGTTCGTGGAGACCTTGCCCATCACGAGCACAGGCAAAATTCACAAGGCGGCCCTGCGTGAGACATTGGGACTGAGGTGAGGCGTCTCTGCGCAAATTGATTCCCTGAAAATTGGTTTACAAATTCATCCCGGATTGATAGAGGACATAGGTGTTCCCTCCTGTCTCCTTGGCTTGATACATGGCAATATCTGCATGCTTGAGCAGAGTGCCTTCATCTTCGCCGTCGTCAGGAAAGAGAGCGATCCCGATACTCCCTGGGCACCGAAATTCTTCACCTTCCAATAACCACGAAGCTTGCAGTTGATCCAAAATTCTCTGGGCGACCAAGGGTACTTCATCCCTGTGGGCGACCGCAGACAGCAGAATAAGAAATTCATCTCCTCCCATCCTGGCCACCATATCCTTGGCTCTAAGACATGCTTGGAGACGCTCCGCCACGCCCTGTAATAACTGATCGCCCACAACATGGCCCAACGTGTCATTGACGTTCTTAAACCGATCTAAATCAAGAAACAGGACCGCAACCATATGATTTTGCTGCCGCGCCGCTGTCAGCGCCAACGCCAACCGCTCCATCACGAGTGAGCGGTTCGGAAGTCTCGTCAGGACGTCATGGTGGGCCAGAAAATGAAGCCGAACTTCAATTTCCTTGCGTTCCGTAATGTCGCGGGCAATGCCGCGGAATCCTGTCGGACGATTTTGTTCATCCCGCATGAGAGAGACCAAGGCGTCCAGATAGCGGGTCGTTCCATCCTTCTGGATGATTTGCCATTCCGCCGAAAAGGGAGTGCCGGTACGATATACTTGATTAAAGGCTTGATAAAGCGCACGGGCATTTTCAGGATCGGTATACTGACGATTATTCAGTCCTAACATTTCTTCCTCGGGATAGCCCAGGATATCCACTAAAGCCCGATTAAAGAACAGCAAGTTGCCATGGAGATCCACTTCAAAATAACCATCTTTGATTTCCGCCAAAATAGTCCGGTACCGTTCTTCGCTGGTCCGCAAGGCGGTCTCGATTCTTAACCGCTCGGTAATATCCCGTGCGAATACGATCACTCCAACCACATTCGAACCGTGCCAGTAGGGCACTCGATCCACTTCGACATCGACGGTGCGCCCCATAGGCAATACCAATTTTTCGACCCTGTTCCAGATCGATCGTTGGCTGACCATGACCTGATGTTCCGTTTCCCTGTGCTGGTCGATATGATCGGGGAAAATCTCAGCATCAAGGTGGCCGACGATATCCAGTTTGTCTCTCCCAATTAATGTGCAGGCCGCTCGGTTCACCTGCAAGAACTTATGGGTTTTGTCCTTATACCAAATCGCCGTACTGGTTGCATCCAGAATCGTCTCCAATTCTTCCTGGCGTTGCCGCAAGCGTTCTCTCGGGCCTGCAGGGGACTTGATCTCCCTTGCTATGACAACCAGGGCATTGCGTGTTCCATCGGGATGAAAATAGGGAATTTTACGCACCGCCAGCATGTGAACGCCGCCTGTGACATCCGCCACGCGTTCATAGCCCTGAGTTTCGCGCCGAGCGTACCACGTGCGTTCATCACTCGCGGCGCAGACATCAAAACTTGTTTTCAGGTCGGGGTAGAGTCCGCCCAACTGCGTATCCGTGTAGCCGCGCCACGGTCTTCCGCCATCCAGATCAAACAGTTGCATGGCTGCGCGGTTGATCACTTGCCAACACCCTTGTCCGTCTTTGAGAAATATCGCCTCGGGAAAATTCGTGAAAAGCATTCGGAAATACTCCACGTCCATGGATTCCCAAGCACGTTGGGTGACGATCCTGCGAATTGCGCTGTGCCGTCTGCGATTCATCGTCATGTTCCCGCAACCCCTCTTTGTCACTGAGTCGGGTGGCGCCAGTTTCACAGGCACGCCCCGCAAAGAAGATAGAAATGATGCGGTATATCCCATAATGACTTTATTTCCCCATACGAGCGGAGCTACGAAGCTCCGAGGCCATGACCATCATCAATTCCGCTGTATCCCCCTCACTGTTTCCCTCTTACGCAGCATATGAATATAAAATGATCATACCATAATGAATCACACTACATGGAAAATACTTGCGTTAGTATTTTGTGAGAACCGCTGGCTTATCACGTTAAAAATTTGATCATCGCGAACACTCCCTGCCGAGAGTCGTTGCTATAGACGCCAAGATCATCCGCCGTTGCATACCGGACGAGTGATTTTGGCAAGAGGTCTAAATCCGAATCATGTTATCACACTTGTCCGCAGTTCCCCGGCGCAAGGTCGACACACTTTTTTACCAAACAGTTCAAGCAAATTCTCATCGCGATTGCAAAACTCGCAGCGAAAGCGAAACTGTCTCAGGATGATTTGCCCCAACTCATCATGGAGTATCTCCAGACCGGACCCCTGCTCCAATCCCAGGGTGATGCGCAACTCCTTCGGAATCACGATGCGTCCCAATGCGTCAATCTTGCGGTTCATACCCGTGCTGATCATAAGATCACCCTTTCTATCCTTTTTTGTTTAGTGATGTACAAAAGTTCAACGTTGTGAGATTTCGTCGCCGCGACTCGTTCAACACAAACATATTCTCTCCCCAAAAGCGCGTTCGAGAATATCAGTAAAATTTCTTCGTGTCGTTTGTCGCTGAACAGCCGTTTGAAGTTATCACTACAACGCTGATTCCACTGCGAAACCCGCCCTGCGCTGAATGTAACGCACGTTGCTGGTTTCGTTTCAAACGAATTTGGGATATTATGAGGGGCACGATCAGACTGCCATTGACTTAGAGTGAGTTTTCACAGTGGAATCAACGCTGTACCAGCCAGATTATAATCCCATACACAGTAAACGCTTATCACGATTTTTCGTTCTTGTTACACAACTCCCCTAACTGAAATGCGCACTCACCAGTGACAAGCGGTTTCCGCCATTACGGGCCAGCAAAATAACGTGAACCGGCTGACCGGAAACCACCATCCATACGGATGAAGTGGCTGAGACCAGAATCCCATGCGAGACGCCAAGTTTTACGTCAAATGCCGATTGGTAGGTAATGGCGCCAAGCGGCGCATGCCACAGCGGATTGTCTGCAGGAACGTGTGACAGCAATTTCCGCAAGTCCGTCGTATCCGCCGCCGCGGATTTCTTCACAAACGCGGCGTAGAGTCGCGCCATCAAGTTGGCGGCCGAGAGCGGCGCCGGACTATCCTTGTAGGAAAGCGAAGTATCATGAGCATAGGTCAAGGAACCCATTGGAACGTCGCTATTTGGAAAACTGGGCAGGAAGGAGAGCCCCTGATCAGGAACATAGTTGACGAGTTCGCCGCTGGTCTTTACAAATGACCGCGATGACAACGGATGCGCTATTTGATGGACCAGAGTCGCAGTCACGAGATAGCGATACGGTGTCAGATACAGCGCATTCAGCGGATAACAGGTCTCTAACAGCACGGACGGAGAAGCAGTATTGGCCACTGCGGCGCCGGTCTTTACGATCTGCGCGCTCCGCACTTGAAACTCATAGCGGCCATTTTGCGTCGCGACGTCTATCACAGAACCACGGCGCAACTGGTCAATACTCCTGAACCAGGTGGCGTTATGAGCCGCCAGGACAGCTAAACCAAGTTGTCCTGGCATAACGCTGCCAGGCAGATGCCCGACGGCAACAGAGAGTACAGCCGCGCCGTCACCCTCAAGGATTGGCGCGGTGAGATGCAATTGGGGAATCTGGAGTAGGCCTACCGGCGCTGCCGCAGATGATGTCGCCGAGTTGGCGGAAATCCCGGTTCCGGAACCAGGCAACGGAGAACCGCCGCCGCCTGAGGCTTCGCCCTGCTTGAGTCGCGACAGTTCACTGACGACTAACCTCGCCCCTACTGTCGCCGAGCGTGCAAAGAAATACGGCACCCGCGCCACGAGCAACAACCCACAGGCCATAATGGCGATACCCAACCACCAAAACACCCTTCGCGCCACCACACTACCCCCAAGCTTTCGGTGCTACCCCGTGATCATTTTACGCGGTCGATTGCGGCAAGTTCTCGGTTAGCCAAGGTTATTGGCGACGGCGTCTGAATAATACCGTCATGAGCCCGCCCAATGCCACGACGGCAAACCCTTCTACAAGTTCCCAAACGACCGGGATGCCGGTAACCGGTGAGGTTGCTCCGGCTACAACGGATTGCGCATGTTTGGCCTCAGTGGACTTCTTTGCAACTACTGAAGCAATCTTCAGTGTTACGGGAGTAACGGCTGGAGCTTTGACGGTTGTGACCGCCTGCTTTGTTGTCTTGGTCACGACCGGCGGTTTGATAGCCTTGCCATTTGCCGTCGGTACCGTAGGTGTCGTAGGCGGCTTGACTGTAGTGACTGTTGCCGGCGGCGTCACGGTGGTGACTGTTACCGGCGGCGTGAACGTCGTGACTGTTACCGGCGGCGTGACCGTGGTGACTGTTGTCGGCGGCGTCACCGTGGTGACTGTCGGCGGAGTTGGCGATGTGATAGTTGGCGTTGAAGGAGTTGATCCTGTTGGGTAAGTGCTGCCAGTCACCGTACCTACAGTGGCGCCTGTCGCATTGGTGGCACACGGAGGAACCGTGATGTGATCCGTACTGATCGTCGTTGCAGTTTCCGATAAGATGCGGCCATTGACAGTAGAATTCGCGCCGACAGTAATGGCCGCAGCACTCATGATCGTTCCCTCTAAAGTCGTGTTTGCTCCGAGTGTCGTGGCGCCTCCCACGACCCAGAATACATCGCATGGCGTCGCGCCATTGGCTAGTGTAATCACGGTTCCCGCAACTGTATTGAACGCTCCGGTGATTTGAAAAATGTAAACACCCGCGCCGCTGAGAGTCAGAGCGGGAACTCTCTGAATATTACCCG
>JAKADD010000127.1 GCA_021820825.1 Bacillota bacterium | reverse complement strand
CCTCAGAGAACCACGGACCGATCAGTTGAATTCCGATCGGCATTCCGTCTGCGGACAATCCGCAGGGAACGGACAGCGCGGGCAGTCCGGAAAGATTGAAGGGATGCGTAAAACGGGTTAGATCAGGTCGCACCTGATGCCGTCTGCCGCCGATCTGCACATCTCGCTCACCGATCGGAGTGGCGACAAAGGGCAGTGTCGGCGAAAGAAGCGCATCAACTTCTGTAAAAACGCCCGCCATCCCCTGCGTAAACCGCATCCGAAACTCGTGCGCGCGCGCATAATCCATACCTGAGAATGCCTTTCCAGCCTCCAGACGCTCGCGCACGTCGTCGCCGTAGGATGACGCATGCTCGCGCAGCCAGTGTTCGTGCACCGCCAGAGCTTCTGAGGAGATGATGACATTCTGATTCCGCGCCACCTCATCAATCAGGGGCAGTTTGATAGCCTTGATCACAGCCCCCGCCTCACGCAGGACGCTGACAGCCTCTTCTGTGCGCAGCGCCACTTCGGCAGAGATCACATGCAGGAAAAACCGCTCATCAAACCCGATGCGCAGACCCGTTGCCGAAGCGCCGAGAAGTCCGGCGTAGTCGACGGGCGGGCCTTTGCGGGTCGTCGGATCAAGCGCGTCTACTCCTGCCAGCACCTGCAACAACAGCGCCGCGTCCCGCACCGAGCGCGTCATTGGTCCGACATGATCCAGCGAGAAAGCGAGCGGAACCACACCCGCTTTACTGACCAGGCCGTACGTGGGCTTAAGTCCAACCGTACCTGTGCAGGCGGCGGGTATTCTGATGGATCCCCCGGTGTCGGTGCCAATCGAAACAGGCGTCAGATCGGCCGCCACAGCAGCGGCGCTGCCGCCGCTTGATCCGCCCGCGATGCGCGACACATTCCACGGATTGTGCGTGGGGCCATAATGGGGATTCTCACTCGTGGTGCCGTAGGCAAATTCATGCAGATTCAACTTGCCCAGCAAAATGGCGCCCTCTTGCTCCAGTTTGCGCCACACCGTGGCGTCCTGTCCGGGAATGTCCTCTGCCAGTATCCTGGACCCCGCCGTTGTACGCACTCCTTTTGTGGTGATAAGATCCTTGATCGCTATGGGAACACCAGACAAACGCCTGCTGCCAGGGGGCGACACGCGCTTTCTGTCGACCGTGCGCGCCTTTTCCAGCGCTTCATCGGCGCAGACGGTGATATACGCATTCAGCATCCCGTCATACATCTTGATCCGGTCCAAATAGCCGCTGACCACTTCTTCACTCGTCATATCCCGTGCGCCAATGCGCGCAGAGAGTTCAGTCAGATCCATCGAACACTTCGCCCCCTTGCCAAGTTCCCCGGAAAATCGCACTATACGAACCTATGTTTCTATTGTATCCTATCCATACCATATCTGCATTCCCTAAACTGCCTCGACGAGGGTTGCGAAAGGAATTCTGCAATTTTAATGAAACGCATGCCTGTGTTGCCGATCATGATCATTGCTGTGCTGTGCGCAACCGTCGCGCCCGGCCGGTCAGTTTCACTCGCGCAGGCGGCTGCAGTGTCTGCGCAGGCAGTCGCCCTCTATCAGGCTGGCCTGGCGGCCAAATCCACCAACCCAGCTGTGGCGCTAAAAGATTTTGAGCGCGCCGCGAAACTCGCCCCCGCCTGGGAACCTCCCGTATATGCAGCGGGAGCGCTGCTGGCTGGCAGCAATTTTCAAGCCGCCCTGCCACTGCTCATGCGTGCGCTGCGATTGAACCCGCAGGATGACACTGTGTGGAACATCATTGGCTGGGGGTATTATATGCGGCGAAATTTTCGCGCCGCAGAAGCAGCGTTTCGAAACCAGCTGACGCTGGCCCCGCATAACCCATACGGAGAATGGGGCCTGGCAAACTGTTACGCGGACAGCAGCGTCCGTCAATTTAGCTTGGCCCGCACGATTCTCCTGCGCCTGGCAGATGGTTCGCCCTTGCGTACACTCGCAGAGCGCTTGCTCACCCAGTTGCCTCCAGACGCGGTCGACACCACCCTGGACCCCGCCGCCGCCGTGAGTTATGAGGACGCCATCGCGATTGCCCTGTCGTACCATAGCAATATACTCGCCGCCAAAGCAGTGCCCGTGCGCGCCGCGGACGGACAGGCCCCCATCGCCGCAGTTGCCCCTTACGTCTGGTTTGCCGCGGCGCACGGCGATCTGAAGGGCCTGTCAATCCCGTCTTTTACTGCCCCCGCGCCCCGGCTCTGGATTGCCCTGTTGCTCGCCCGTCTCTATGGAATCAATCAATTCGACTATATTCGACCGTTTGCCCTGACTGATCTGACGGGTGTGTCTGTGGACGACTCCATGTACATCAACAGCATGCTGGCGATGAAAATCATGGGCACAGTGGCTCCGGGGATCTTCGCTCCGAACGCTCCGATGACAAGAGCCGCGTATGGAGCACTGATCGCACACGCCAACAGCGTCATGGCGAAACCACCGCTGCCGGCGCAGTGGTTGACGCCGCCCGCACCGGCGCCAGTTTCGCGCCCTTTTATCTATTTCTTTAGCACAAGTTCACCCGCGCTGACCGTGCAGGACGCGGAACTGACAGCGAACAGGGCCAACATCTCCGCTGTCGGCTTCACCGCTTATCCGTTCATCGCCGATTTCCCCAGTGGATCCGCGCGCACCAGAGAAGCCATCGATCACACACAGTACCTGCTCACCGCCCTGTCCGCAGGCGCTGCGACCGTCGCTGAACTCAAGCTGACGCAGGAAAGCGGGATGCGCCCATTTCTCGTTCTTGCCAATTACAACAACGCGACAAATCAGCCCAATCCACAGATCGTGGATCAACTGCTCGCCAACACGGCAGCCCGCAGCGGCCTTGTGAACGAAGTGGCCCGCATCGTCGCCGCCGAAGGTCTTGCAGGCGTCACTGTCGATTTCGAAAATATTTGGCCAAAGGATCGCCAGGTGTACACAACCTTCATGGGCCAACTGCACAAGGCGCTGCAGGCTGAAGGCGCCCTCACCATGGTCTGTCTGCCAGAACGCGTTATGAGCACTGGCGGACAGAGCCCGTACGACTACGCTACACTCGCAAAGCAGGCGGACTTGGTCATGCTGATCACCTACGACGAACACACGCCAAACAGTGGACCAGGCCCCATCGCGACTCTGTCCAATGACCAGCGGGTCGTCCAGTACGCGCTGCAGCAGATGCCTGCGGACAAGATCCTCCTTGGCGCCGCGGATTATGGTTATAACTGGTCCGGCGGCGGCGCACAGGAGATCAGCATGGCGCAGGCCGACGCCCTGGCGCAAACGCACGGCGCGCGCGTCACGCTGAACCCGTCTTCTTACAGCGCCACATTCTCCTACCACAGCAAAACAGGAACGCTGCACACGGTATGGTTTGAAAACAGCCGGAGCATCGCCGCCGTCGCCCGTCTCGTCCAGCGCTTCGGTCTGCACGGTCTGGCGGTCTGGCATCTTGGCTCAGAAGATCCCCATTTCTGGTCAGCGCTGCAATCCGTGTTCCCTGGCCTTACTCCGCCAGACTGAAGGCGTCGTGCACGCTTTGCACGGCTGCGTCAAGACTGTCTGCCGCGATGATGCAGGACACCTTGATCTCTGAAGTGCTGACCATTTTGATATCCGCACGGGCTGTCGCAAGCGCCTGAAACATATGGGCTGCGACGCCTGGATTGCTGACCATGCCTGCTCCGACGATGGAAATTTTCGAAAGTCCCGTTTCCTGCTTTACTTCCTGACATCCAAGACGCGTCGCAAACGCTTCGCAAATAGCGACCGCCTGCGCCAGATCATTCTCTGAAACGGTAAACGAAACGTCCGTCTCACCGGTTTTCACCACGCTCTGTACGATCACGTCGACATTGACCGCTGACTGTGCCAGAGCCGAGAAGATGTCAGCCAGGTGGTGGTGCGAAACGGTCATGCCAAGCAGCGCGACACGCGCCACCTCTTTCTCGCACGCCACTCCCGTAACAACACGCAAACGTTCCATTGTCTCCATATCTGTGATCACCGTTCCCTCTTCATCTGAAAAACTCGATCGAACTACCAGGGCGACGCCGTTTCGTTTCGCGGTTTCAACAGCCCGTGGATGCAGCACCTGGGAACCGAGATTGGCGAGTTCGAGCATCTCTTCATAGCTGATTTCCATGAGTTTTCTGGCATTTTTTACGAGTCTTGGATCAGCTGTATAGACTCCGCTGACATCGGTGTAGATTTCACAGCGATCGGCGCGCAGGGCAGCCGCGACGGCGACGGCGGTGGTATCCGAGCCGCCCCGTCCCAGAGTTGTGACCCCACCCTGCGCAATTCCCTGAAAGCCGGCTATCACAGGCACCACATTTTGGTGTAGACTGTTTACAAGAGCACTCGCGTCGATCGCTTCGATACGCGCCGCCCCATGCAGCGGCTCAGTCTGAATTCCGGCCTGCCACCCCGTAAAAGAGGCTGCTTTCACACCCGTTTCGTGCAACGCCATCGCGACGAGCGCGGTGGAGATCTGTTCCCCCGTCGCCAGCAGCGCGTCCATCTCTCTGCGATCAGGTTGCTGGGTAATTTGCGCCGCCAGTCCAACCAGCTCATCCGTCGTGCGCCCCATGGCAGAGACGATCACGGCGCACTGATGTCCAGCCGCAACTGCGCGCGCCACGCGAGCTGCGACAGCGCGGATTCGTTCCGGAGAGCCGACGGAGGTTCCACCGAATTTCATGACAAGCAAAGACATAATTCCACTCCTGCCTCTCAATACAAAACGTGTAGTTATGCATCGTATCCTAGCACAATTTGTAGCGAATGCTAAGAGGCTGGCGACTTTTGTCTGCAGTTTCGGTACAATAGAGAGGTTGTCGCTGATCACAGACTATGCGACAGTACAAATTCCACATCAGAACTGCCTGCGCACAGAACGTGGGTCGTTTGAAAGGACGGACATACGATGAGTTCGCGAAGACACGCCAGATGGCTTTCCTGGATCGCGCCCACCAGCGCTGCCGTCATTCTAACGCTCGGCTTATGCTGGACCGGACAACCCGCCATGGCTGATGTCACACCGTCATTCCCGCTCAATACAACATTTAACCTCGCTCAGAACAGCACCGTCACAACAAGCAGCGTCGACCCGACAGACCCACTCTTTCATGCTGAAGAAATCAAGGCATACCCCGGCCCAACGGGCGGGATTGTCGCCAACAGCATGACCTGGACAGGTTTTTTACGCCAAGCCGGGCGCATTATTACAGTGAAATTGAATCAGCCCGCCCAGTTGTCCAGCATCTCGCTGCAATTTATGGCATTTACTCCGGACAGTATCCTCTTCCCTTCCTACGTCAATTTTGAGGTCTCGCAAGATGGGCAACACTGGTATGAAGCAGGCAAAGTCCGCTCTACGATCTCGCCTTATTACGGCGGCAAGCTCCTGCAGACCTACTCGATCAGTCTTAATCAGACAGCGGCCCAATATGTGCGTGTCCAGTTCCCTGTTGACGTGTGGGCGTTGGCGCGCAATTTGCGGATCATCGGATCGCCGTGGCAGCGGCAAAGTCTCACCCAACTGCCTGCGGTGACTGCGAACGGCGGAATTCAGGGATATCTGCCGCCAAAATCCGCCTCCGCCGGGGGAGCGAGCAATATGCTTCTGGTTTACAGCGGAGCAAACGGGGCGGAAGGCACATGGACGCCGCAACAATTTTTACCCATGGTGGCGTACGTCAGCCAAAACGGGCAAATCGAGGGCAAGATGTTCGACAGTTTTCTGTTTCTGCCCTATGGAAGCCTGCTTAAGACAGCGGGCTCCTGGAATCAGTATCTCACGTCGCTCTTTGCCCCGAATGAACAGTTGTCAGCGCTCAATCAGACAGTGGCCAATGCAGCTGCGGGATTCAAGCAGATAGGCGTCACGGAACCGACGGTCAATGTCGTTTTGACCATTCCGTACCCCAATCCCGGCATCACGAATTTTGGAACATTGCCGAACGGCAGCCAGAATCTGTCGTTTAGCAGCGGCGCAGTCGGCGATATGACCGCCTATCAGAATCGCCTGGCCGCCATCAACTGGTATGTGCAGACTCTCCTGGCCAAGTGGCAGGCGGCCCATTTTACAAATCTGAAACTGACTGGTTTGTACTGGGACAGTGAAGCGGTCAATTATTCGACGCCGTACGAGACGAATTTGATCCAGAACGCCGTATCGCTGGCTCACGGCGCGCACCTGCCGCTGATCTGGATCCCGACGTTTGGCGCGCCTGGAATGATTTCGTGGAATGAGTTGGGATTCGACAGCGTGTTTATCCAGTCCAACTATTATGAGCAGCCGAGTTTACCCGTCAGTCGCGTCACAGAAGCTTCCAGCATCGCCATGCAAAACGGGCTCGGCATGGAAGTGGAACTCGGGCCGCAGATCCTGCAGTCAACGACGTACCAAAACCGCTATTTCAACCAGTTGACGGCCGACTATCTATCGGGCGTGGAAGCACAGTCCGCGCATGCCTTCTATGCTGGATCACAAGTGCTTTACGATGCTGCGTACAGCACCGATCCGGCTGTGCGCAGCATCTATACAGACACGTACGATTTCATTCTGGGCCAATTCACGTACACCACCTACAAACCCAACTGAAGCGAACGCCTGCCAGCCTTTTCTGTTTTCCGGCTGACGCTTTCCAGTCGTCGCTGCCCGGAAAGCGCCGGCCGGAATCGACAACAAACACACCACGCTGCTCAAGGTTGCCAGAGCAGCGTGGTGTGTTTGTTACCTGAAAGCGCCGTAAAGCCCCTGGATTCATCCATGGGGATATAAGGCGTGCCCTTGATCTCTGTTCTTTCGCGCCGTCCACACAGTATACAAAATTGTATGGTATACTGGTTTCATGAACTACAAATCGAATCACAACGTCGTCTACTCATGCCAATACCACGTCGTCTGGCGCCCGAAATATCGGCGCAAAGTCCTGATCAATGGCGCCGACGCGCGGCTCAAGAGCCGTTTGCCCACGCTCTGGACGAATTCCTGCTTTGTCTCCACAGTGGGAGGTGCACCCTTTGCGGTTATCAAGCAATACATCGAGAATCAGAAAAACGTCTAGCCGCCGCGTGAAGACGCCTTCGTTCACGTGCGAGATTCCGCTTCGGGTGACGAGGCGGCAAGAAAAGAAAGTGGACGCACGTTTTGAAGCGGCCCGGCAACTGTACAACG
>JAKADD010000126.1 GCA_021820825.1 Bacillota bacterium | reverse complement strand
ATCCTGGGTTTCCGAAATAGTTCCAACAACTTCTGTACCAGAAAGGGATCGCCGTCGATCCGTATCTTTCCCGCCATCAGAGCGGATACCGGATTCAGTTTCCCAAGAACCACACTGACAAAATCAGCGGCGTTCGTGGTCACCGTGGCGTCGACCTTTCCTTCAAGACCCTCCGTCACTTCCACCTGGGCGTCCGCCACCTTCAGAGTCCACGCCCCGCCTCCATCGCCATTTAGCACATAGGCCACCGAGGCTCTCAAGTCGCCGGCCGCCTCCGTCAAAAAGTTGCTTTTCATACCCGCAAAGACTTCGCGGGCTGTTATCTCTTCCATTAGGGTTCACCCCTTTCACTTGGCCATACGCATAGCGTGCGCAAATGGGTGCGATACCATGAGTCAGCGACGATGTCTGCGCAGGATCCGGGTCGACCGGCGGCGCGCATGAAACTTATCTCACTCTTGTCCGTATAAACCAGTAGCGTCTATTGACCCACAGCCCACGATATAGGAAGATGGAACTATGGACAATACACAAGGGAACTCACAAGGGGAGATTGCAATGTTACTGGACATCATCAAGTTTGTGGCAGCCATATTTCTAATCTATGTTGCGTTCATCGTTTTTAGCGCCGTTCTGTCATTGCTCATCAAAGTGGCTCTTCTGCTCTTTCTGGTCGTTGGCATCTATTACCTCTACCACAGGGCGACGAACCACAGATGGCGCCGGATGTTCTCCAGACGGGACAGATAACTCCGGTTCAGGAATGATCGGGGGCATACGGCCCAATCAGCCGTTCTCTGGCAATGATCTGATCGCCGATTCTGTACACGTCGTTGCGGCCAGGCACTTTGTGCAAGATCTGTTCACCGTTTTCGTTGGCGTCATGCACCCACTTGGCGACGCGGTCGTAACCCAGTGCCGGCGCAACCACAGTAGCCACTGACGCGTTTTTGAGCAGCAATTCTTCACAGCGCTCCGACCGCGCCTCAATGCCGTCAACCAGCTTGTCAGCAAAGTTGTGGACGGCGTTGGCAAGCAGCCGGATCGACTCCAGAACCTTATCCGCACAGAGCGGCCACATGGTGTGCAGCTCAAACTGACTGGAATGGGCGGCAACGGCTACGGCGGCGTCGTTTCCGATCACCTCTGCGCACACCATCAGCAGCGATTCCGCGATCACTGGATTGATTTTTCCAGGCATGATGGAACTCCCCGGCTGCACAGCGGGCAGCCTGATCTCGCCGATCCCCGCCGCTGGCCCCGACGCCAGCCAGCGAATATCATTCGCGATTTTCATGAGTGCCAGAGCGACGCCGCGCAGGCACGCGGAAGCGGCGACCAGTGAGTCCGGGCTGGCCTGCGCCGCCACATGGTTCCCTGTTTCGGAAAGCCTGAGGCCGCTCAGTTCGGCAAGCCTGGAGATCGCCTGCGCCGCGAACGACGGATGTGCATTGACGCCCGTTCCGACAGCCGTTCCTCCCAGGGCGACGGCGCCCAATTCCTCAGCCGCCCATGTCGCGCGCCGCGCCGCCGCAGTGGTTTGCCAGGCATACCCCGCAAACTCCTGACCCAGCGATATGGGCACGGCGTCCTGCAGATGGGTGCGCCCCGACTTCAGCACATCCGCAAACGCCTCCGCCTTTCTCGCCAGCGCAGCGCGCAGGGAGTCGAGGGCAGGAACAAGAACCCGTTCCAGTTCCGATTTGATCGCCACATGCGTCGCGGTGGGGATGACATCATTGCTGGATTGGCTCATATTCACATGATCGTTGGGGTGCACCTTCAGACCACTGGCTTGTTGCGCCACATGAGCGATCACTTCGTTCGCATTCATGTTCGTACTGGTTCCCGAACCAGTCTGAAAAACGTCGACCACAAAGTGCGCAGCAAACTCACCGCTGCAGACGCGGTCAGCCGCAGCGACAATCGCTTGCGCCACCTTCGCGTCCAGCATCCCCAGTTCGCTGTTTGTCTCTGCCGCAGCGCGCTTGATCTGACAAAGCGCCACAATAAACGGTTGCGGCATACCCCGCCCGCTGATCGGAAAGTTGTGAACTGCCCTGGCGGTGGACGCCCCATACAGCGCGTTCGCAGGCACTCGCATGTCACCCATGGAATCCCGTTCGACTCGTTCTTCGTTCATTGCTCATCACCCCTCTGTCAGTTTGCGCCGCCATGAACTGTTTAAGCCACAGCGCACTGTCCTTCGGAATTCGTTGCTGCGTTTCATAGTCCACATAGACAATGCCAAAACGTTTACTGTAACCATACGCCCATTCAAAATTGTCCAGCAGCGACCAGACATAATAGCCGCGCAGATCGACGCCGTCCGCAATCGCGTCCAGACAGGCCTCCAGATGGCGTCTCAGGAAGTCTGTGCGCGCCGGATCATGCACACGGCCAGCCTGCACCGTATCTGTGAACGCCGCGCCATTTTCAGTGATATACAGGGGAATGTCCGGATAATCGCGGGCGATCCGCAGCAACAGATCATGCAGTCCCTCTGGTTTGATCGGCCAGCCCATCTCCGTAAGCGGACCATCTGGAGGCAACGCCTCCACCAGCAGAGGGTGAGCGCCCTTACGCACCACGTTCGGAAAATAGTAGTTGACGCCCAAAAAATCGATGTTCTGACGCTTCAGCAGGTTCATATCCTCCTGCGCGATGTAAGACAGATCGGTAAACTCGCCGTATACGGCCAGGATATCCTGAGGATACTCACCACGGCACACCGCGTCCAGAAAGAAACGGTTGAGTTGCCCGTCATAGATTGTCGCAGCCGCGATGTTGTCCGGGTCCGCATCGACCGGATACACAGGAGACAGATTCAGGGTCACGCCAACCTCCACTTTTGCAGCCTGGGCGCGCATCGCCTCGACAGCTTCTGCGTGGCCGACCAGCAGGTGATGCGCTGCGCGCAGCGCCTCGCCCATATCGTGATGTCCCGGTGCGTGCTCCCCGAGCAGATGTCCTGCATACGCGACGACAGACGGCTCGTTGAGCGTGATCCAGCGCGGAATCCGGTCACCCAGACGCTCCATGACGACGGCGGCGTACTCTGCAAAGTAGGAGGCAGTATCGCGATTGACCCATCCTCCCCGTTCACCAAGAGCCAACGGAAGATCCCAGTGATACAGAGTGGCCAGAGGAACGATTCCCTGTTCCAGCAGAGCCTCTGTCAGTCGCAGATAATAGTCGACGCCCGCCTCGTTGACAGGACCAGAGCCGGTCGGAAAGATGCGGGGCCAGGCAATGGAGAAGCGATAACTGGCAAACCCCAGTTCACGCAAGAGTAGAATGTCATCGCGATAGCGATGATACTGATCGCAGGCAACATCCCCTGTTTGACCCCTGTACGTCTTGCCCGTGGTATGGGCGAACACATCCCAGATGGACGGGCCGCGCCCATCTTCTCCCACTGCTCCCTCGACCTGATAAGCAGCTGTTGCCGCGCCGAACACAAATTCTTTCGGAAACTGCTTCATGGATAATTCCCCCCTGGTCCACGGCAGACGCCGATCACACGACCATTTCTGCCAGATCAGAGTCGGTGAAGGTACTTGTGCAGCTTCTGGCCAATCCAGTCTATTAAACTTCGCGCCCCGTGGTGAGCAGACGTCATCACACTGCGCCAGACTTTCTCAACAAGATTTTCCTTGGGATCGGTCACTGTCGCATAGACGGGCGTCTGCAAAACAACATGGCCGTTTACAGCCACGTTCTCAACGCCAACCCGCTGTCCTTTGACAATGGGCGCCTGCAATTCATTCGGAACAACGCTGTACGTGACAGTCTGGCGTGTTCCGCGCAGCACATTGACCACCACATCACTGTGGGGCGCGACGGCCAAGTTTTGATTCGCCGCGTTGTGAACTGGTATGGAAAGCAACGACTGCCCAGCATTTTGGATCTTTCGGGAGATAAACTGCGTATACCCAAATCCGAGCAGTGCAGCTGTATCCTGAAACACGGCCGGAAAGGACTTCGTATCGAGAATCACGCTGATGAGCCGCACATTCCCGCGCTTCGCCGTACCCACAAAACAATACCCCGCCTCGCTGGTCGAACCTGTCTTGAGCCCGTCAAGGCCATTGAACTTCCCCAGCAACTGGTCGTAATTCGTGCCGTATTGACCAGGATGGATGTACATGCCGGGTTCAGACGCATATTTGAGAACGATGGGATAACGATTGACGAGGTACCTCGACAGCAGACCTACATCGCGCGCATTCGTGTACATATGGGGATTCTGGAGGCCCGAGGCGTTCGTGTACCGAGTGCCTGTCATTCCCAACTGGCGAGCCTTGTCATTCATCAATTTTGCAAATTCGGCCTGCGTGCCTGCAATCGCATCAGCCATCGCCACGGCTGCGTCGTCAGCCGACACCACATACATATACTCCAGCATCCTGCTCAGCGTAATGTGTTCTGCTGGATTCAGATAGGCAACGGAAAGCCCCGGCGTAAGCGCCACCTGATAGGCTGACTGACTGACGGGAATGATGGAGTGCAGCGACAACTGATGGCGCTTCACCATTTCCAGCGCAATCAGGGAGGTCATCAATTTAGCGAGTGAAGCTGGATAATGTTTCTTCATTACGTTGTTTGCGTACAAAATCTGCCCGGTACTGGCGTTGATCAGTTCTGCTGCCGGAGCCGCCAAAGAGATGGCGCCTGTATTCAGATTGGCTGTAATCGGCAGCGCAGTTTTTTGCGGCAAGACCTGGTTCTTGCCGGTTTCTGCCAGCGCAACCACACTGCCCGCCAGAACGATGATAACCGCCGCTCCGATAAAGATGGAGCGTTTTACTGTTCCCACTGCATACCCTCCTGTACACTGATACACCCTACTCCGCACTCTGCAAAACGCCGCAGGCGCTTTTCCATCCCGGTTGTCGGCGACGTAAATCGCCATAAAGGTCTACTCTGTTCTAATGTTTGTCCACGTCACATTATACACGAATCACTCACTGTGGCATCAACAGTCGCCTCATTTGACGATATGCACATTTTCAGCTCCGAGTTCCGAAAGTTTGCGTTTTACAGAGGCCACTGCGTCCTGTTCAACCGATACGATGACAAAATGGGAATTTTCTCCATGAGCACTGTCTGGATATGCCTCCAGCCAGTCTCCCAAAATGCGCCCCTGCTGGATGCCGTCAAGTGGTCCACCCATAAACAGGACGCCGAAGCCAGGAACGATATTGGAGACTGTCGCTGCAATGCCGCCAATGGCCGCGAGCGACGATTCGAGCCAATGCCCCTGCTGCCACCAATGCTCATGAGGCGTCGAGGTGCTGAGAGAGACCTGTCCTGGGAACTCTTGCTCCAATTCCACGACACACTGTTCCGCACTCTCATGACTGGAGAATCGACCGATGATATGCGCCTGCATGGAAAATCCCTCCGGTGAAGTATGATGGGCCAGCCCTCAATAGCTGAAGATCCGAGTGAGCCTGGTCTGCGTCTGAATTGACTCAGGATCTTCATGGTTCGCCTGTGGTGAGCAGACGTCAATCTTGCGGCTCCGGCGTAAACATGCGTCCGACTGTCTATTGGAACATTCTAGCACGAAACAGGCGCATCCGCATGAACATGGGCAGTTCGCATACGGTACAGTCGATTATACATCATTGGTTACGGATTGCTCCGATCATTCACAATCCACATCTACTTCCTGTCCTGAAAATCGCCGCAGGCGCATTTTCTATCCGGTTGTTGCTGACGCGAAGCGGCATGGCGTCTATTTGGAAATTGTGCGTGTCTTTCGATTGACCAGCACAAGAGCACTGACCACGAAAGCCATACCCAGAAGGGTGATAGTATGAAGTGGTGTTCCAAGAACGATATAGGCCAACAACGCCGTGGCCGGAGGTACGCCATAAAATACACTGACGACGTTTACCACCGCTCCTGTTCGTAACATGGCATATGGTATGTATTCGTCCGTCATGGGTCGCGATCGCATAGACACATCTCCTCACATAAGTTCACAACTTTCGACGGCCGCCACCAAGTGCGAAGGCGAGATAGAACTTCCTATCATCATACACTAAACCTGTAACGCGAAAGGCAGGTACTGTCGCTCTTGTTACGAGTGTGACAATCATGTTGCGGGGTTCCCTGTCAAACGACTGTTCCATCAGATGAAGGTGTGTAACCTTATTCAATAATAATCGTCAAATACACAAATGGACTGGGAAGTTAGCATAATGAAAAAAAACAGCCATTGGTACGTTAATGGGTTCGTGGGTATTACGCTGCTGTTATTAACGGGATGCGGCACTCAAATGCAGGTAACCTGCCCACCCACAACATCGAAAAAAATTTCATACACCGAAGCACAGCTGGCAGCCATGACTCCTCAACAGCTCACAAAATATAGAGATCAATACGGGGTGCCAAATTTTATGTGTGGGATAAGTGGGTAGGGTCCATCCAGAATCATGCGTTTATGCTGGAGATTGATAAGGAACGCGCGGGCAATACGTACATCGTAGGAGTGATGTATGGGAAACGATCGCATGCTTCCTCGGGCAGACAGCAATAGTATCACACAACAGAAATGACAGGAATATGAATAACCCCTTGACTGGGGGGTGATATTGCCGCGTCCAAGTCCAAGGGCGGTC
This sequence comes from Bacillota bacterium, assembly GCA_021820825.1. Next base: position 605 of record JAKADD010000126.1, on the reverse strand, counting down.
CAAGGTGGCAGGCATTCGCTGGGGCTGCGTTGACGGGAAGCAGCCAACCTAAGCAACAATGCAGAGTTGACAGTTTAAACAGCATCCAATATATAATTAGAGTCACATTAAGTTGAATATCGAATTATTATAAATCGAGGTGATCCATTACGGAACTGCGCAGGCTCGAATATTTTGTCGCTGTCGCACAAGAACTGCACTTTGGCCGGGCGGCCGCACGCCTGCAGATGACCCAGCCACCCCTCAGTCAGCAGATTCAATTGCTCGAAGAGGAACTGGGCGTCAGGTTGCTGGAGCGCACAAAACGACGCGTCCAGCTCACCATGCCGGGCGAAGTGTATTTGCGGGAAATACAACCGGTTCTCGCAGGCATTCAAACAGCGGCGGAAGCAGCGCAGAGGGCGCAAAAAGGTGAATTGGGGCGATTGACCGTGGGTTTCGTAGGGTCCGCCACATATGACATACTCCCTGCCATCATCAGGGAGTACCGCAGCCGCTTCCCTGGCGTCAGCGTCAGCTTGCAGGAACTGTCCACGCCCTCCCAGGAGGCCGCTCTGCGCAAGGGATCGATTGATCTTGGGCTGGTCCGCCCGCCTGTTTCTGAC
>JAKADD010000125.1 GCA_021820825.1 Bacillota bacterium | reverse complement strand
ATTGGGGGATGAAACTCGGGTGTTCATACGAGATCGTGATGAATCAGCGCATCTACAGACTGGATCGGGTAAATGAGATCCGGCGCGGATCGGGAAGATTGCGGAACGCCGAGGAGGCCGACGCAGGACTGGCGGCGAACTGGATTCGCGAGTTCTCAATCGAAGCTGGCGGCGAACCGATGCCGTATGAAACGGCCGCACGCAAGGCGAGAGCAAATATCGCAGAGCGGTCTCTATATGTACTTGTACTGGACGATGGAGAACCTGTGTCTATGGCAAAAAAATCCCGATCCACAAGGCTCGGCGTGGTCGTCAGTCTGGTCTATACACCTCCGGCGCTGCGCGGAAAAGGGTACGCCACCATGTGCGTAGCCTCCCTGAGTCAATTGCTGCTCGATCAGGGGTTCCGCTTCTGCAGCCTCTATACCGATCTGGCAAATCCCACCTCCAATCACATTTACCAAACGATCGGGTATCGACCTGTGCAGGATTCGGTTGCATTGCGTTTTAATGAACCTCCTCACTAAACGCTTCGCGTCTGAGGGCTGTTACAGCATCGCTGCTTCGATGGTTTCTCGATCCGGCGGCGCCTACGTCTTGATGCGGAGTTGCGGTTCCGCGTCCGGCTGGAAATTGTACGACTCGCGCACGATGTACATGGGGCGGTCGCGCACTTCATCATAGATGCGCCCCATGTACTCGCCGACGATACCCAGCATCAGCAACTGAATGCCGCCCAAAAAGAGAATCACCACCATCAGCGACGCCCATCCGATGGCTGTCGTGTGCAGAAACAGTTTCTCCACGACCACGAGGATTATGCCCATAAAGCCAAACATGGCCACGATCATGCCCAACTTCGTCGCGATCTGGAGCGGTTTAAATGAAAAGGACGTCATGCCGTCCATCGAGAATTTGAGCATCTTGCGCAGCGGGTACTTGGATTCGCCCGCGTAGCGCTCCGCACGCACGTAAGGAATCCCCGTCTGGCGGAATCCCACCCACGAAACCATCCCCCGAAGAAAGCGATGGTGTTCGCGGATGCTGGAGAGCGTGCGCGCCACCTGTCGGCTCATCAGCCGAAAGTCGCCTGTGTCCAGCGGAATGTCGATGTCCGTCATGCTGTGCAGCAGGCGATAGAAGAGACGGGCGCTCCATGTTTTGAACCATGTCTCCCCTTCCCGACTTTGGCGCACCGCATAGACGACATCGTAGCCCTCGCGCCACTTGGCCAGAAATGCTCCGATCAGTTCAGGCGGATCCTGCAAATCGGCGTCGATCAGGATCACCACGTCGCCGCGCGCGTGATCGATGCCCGCCGTGACGGCGATCTGGTGACCGAAGTTGCGAGAGAAGTCGATCACGCGCACTTCCGGGTGGTCGTGCGCCAGACGCAGCAACAGAGGGAGAGTCTGGTCGCGTGAGCCGTCATTGACAAAGATCAGTTCGAAATCGACCTGCAATTCAAGGAGCACGCGTTTCAGGCGATCGAAGGTGGTTGCGATCGTCAACTCCTCATTGAATGCGGGAATGACGATGGAAACCAGCGGATCGGCTGTGCGCTGTGCGGATTCCGGATCGAGTTTCAAATCAAGTTGCAAATCGACTTTCGGGTGCTCTGCGAGTTCCTCCACATTCATGGCAGGCGCCTCCATTTCATCTCATCAGGCAATCCAGATGCCGCGATAAAATATTCCGCTCGTGATAAACAAGACTGCGGCGAGCACCGCCGTCAGCGCCGTCCTGATCCAGTTGGAGCGCAAAAAGTCGGCAAAGTATACGAATCCTGGGAACAACATCAGAACATAGCGCGGCAGACTCACCAGATAGTCGGGAACGTCAAACGACGGTTCACTCGCCGTGATCCAGGTGACAGCGAATAGATACAGCCACCAGCCGACGTGGTTGAGCGATTTTCGCACATAGAGCACCCCAATGAGCAGCAGCATGACGGCAAACGCGAAACTCGCCATTTCAAACCGTACATAGTCGGGGGCCATGGATGTCGCCTGTGGGTGCAGCAAATAGTGCAGCGTGTGCAGGAATGTCAGCCAGGGCGCCATGTAGCCACGGTGCCAGTGCTGGCTTTCGGCGATGAGAAACGGAAAATAGTGGCCGAAACGCTCTTTTAGCCACACGCAGTAGGCCGCCAATCCGGCTGCCGGAAGGAGCAGATACATGGCTTCAAAGCCCAGGCTGCGCCACCAGCGGCGTTGCCAGAAGCGCCAGCCAGTCTGCCGGTCTTTGATGTAATCGAAAAAAATGATGAAGCCAAGCAGACCCCCTGTATTGCGCGTCAGTGTCGCAAACAGGACCAGCACGTTGGCGATTTTGAAGCGGCGTTTCTGCGAGGCGTAGACCGCAGCCGCCGACAGCATCAGGAACAGAGACTCTGTATAGACCGCGTCGAAGTAGTAAGCCGTCGGGAAGAATGCAATCAGCGCCATGGTCCAGAGAGCCGTGCGCCTGCCGAACTCGCGTTCCGCCCAGAGACCCAGAAAACTCAGGAAGAATACAAAGCTGACGAGTGAGATGACAATGCCGCTGACCCGGTAGTCGAGCCCGCTCAGATTATGCAGGGCGCTCATCAGCCAGGGGTACATGGGCCAAAATGCAGTTTGGTCCACAGTGGTGTAACCAGTTCGCGCAATCTGGATATACCATCCACTGTCCCAGTGGGCGAAACCGTTTACCAGCAGGGAGTACAGGGTGAAATACAGTCCGTGGCGGAGGGCGGCTGATGTCTCGCCGGCCAGCACAAATAAGCGCTGAACGATGACGAAAGCCGCCGCAATCACCAGATAGCGCCTGAAAGCGCCCGTGTTTGCGACAATGCGAACGGGGGATTCGGCGTCCTGAAATACGAGGTACTGATTCGCGACAAATCCGCCTACCGTGACCGGTATCAGGTTAACAATCTGTGCGAGATAGGGGGATGCGGTGATGTCGCGCAGGATAAGGTGGAGAGTTATTTCAGATACGATGAGGATGCCTGAATTGATTGTCACAAAGCGCAACAGGGTTGCTCTGTCGAAATTTTTTCGCGCAAACGTCCAGCGGGCGTTGATGAGATAACTCGTTGTCATGCCGGCTGCGAAGCTGACGGCCAGCGCCCATGTCACATCGCAGCTCAGGGCAATCAGCGTTCCATAGAAGGCGTATGACACCCCCGTATTGAGCAGCCCTGTCAGACAGTATTTGACGAATCTGCGTCCGCCGTTTGACAGCGCGGCGATCTCCATGTAAATCCGTCCTTTCCATCCCTCAATCCGGTCTGCTGCATTTTTTAGAATGACTCTGTATATAGTTGTATTTTACCCATTTTCAGGTATGTGCTAATCATGGTAAGCGTGTTCTGTGGAGTGTTCGTACTGCAGTATCCCTGCCAAACATGTTAATCATGCGGGTGGAATTCAGAAGTGTACACTAACTGTCAGTATACGATAAATAACCTGTCAAGTACATGCAATGACGCGGTGATTTGCGGAAACAATACTTAAACATGGTTGTTAATGGAGGGAATATAAGAAAACACCGCCGATCACTGCTGTACACATACCCCCGCAGGTATGTTATAATGATTCGAGTGTGGACACTATGTGAACAGAATGGTCACATTTTTTTCAGTTCAGGTAACTTACGAAGGGAGTTGGCTTCATGTTGCTCAAGTATTTTTACAACGACAAACTGGCGCACGCATCGTATCTCGTCGGGTGCCAGGCCACAGGAGAAGCGATCGTGATTGATCCCTCGCGCGACATTTCCGCCTATTTGCAGACTGCGGAAGCAGAAGGCATGCGCATCGTAGGCATCACCGAGACGCATATCCACGCCGACTTTCTGTCCGGAGCAAGAGAACTCGCGGCGCAAACCGGCGCCACGCTGTATCTCTCGGCAGAGGGCGGACCTGACTGGACCTATCAGTTTCTGGATGAGTATTCGTCGCGGCCAGTGCATGACGGCGACACATTCAACATTGGCAATATCAAATTCGAAGTCATGCATACCCCTGGGCATACTCCGGAACACATTGCGCTGGTGGTTACGGACGGCGGTTCGAAGGCGCCCAGCGCGATGGGGATTTTTTCGGGAGACTTCGTGTTCGTGGGGGATGTGGGGCGCCCCGATCTGCTGGAAAAGGCCGCCGGTGTCAGCGGTTCTTCGGATGTGATGGCGCGCAGGATGTTCCAGTCGCTGAAGCGATTCAAAAAACTTCCCGACCATCTTCAACTGTGGCCCGCCCATGGCGCTGGCAGCGCCTGCGGCAAGGCGCTGGGCGCCATCCCGTCATCCACGGTCGGGTATGAAAAGATGGTGAACTGGGCGCTCAGTTACGATGACGAAGAATCGTTTGTCAAAGCCCTGCTGGATGGTCAACCAGAACCGCCCAAGTACTTTGCGATGATGAAGAAGCTGAACAAAGAGGGTCCACAACTGTTGTCGGCCGTGACAGCTCCAAAACGGGCTGAAGAATCGCAGGCAACCGTGCAGGAGTGGCTGGGCAGGGGGATTGTCGTCGATACGCGCCCCGCTTCGGCGTTCGCGAAAAGCCATCTCGCTGGTGTAATCAACATTCCGTACAATAAATCGTTTGTGACATGGGCTGGCTGGCTGCTCGACTACAAGCGGCCGATCTATCTGCTGTGCGCCGGGGAAGATGTTGCAGAGATCAGCAAGGAACTGCAGTCCATCGGACTGGACAATGTGGCGGGGTCGATGGGAGTGGGAGTGCTGACGGCTGAATCAGCGGCGGACTCCCGTGCGCTGAGCTATACAGAGGTGCAGTCGGGGGATGCGGCGCGCAGAATTGATCGCGGCGAGGTGTTCCTGCTGGATGTTCGCAATGCCGCTGAGTGGGCGGAGGGGCACATTCCGCAAGCCACCCACATCATGCTCGGCCACCTCACGGATCGGCTGCACGAAGTTCCAAAGGACAAACCAGTGCTCGTGCAGTGCCGCACCGGTGGCCGCTCGGCGATTGCAGCGAGTATTTTGCAGGCTCATGGATTCGACAATGTACAGAATATGCTTGGTGGGTACGAAGGGTGGACCAAACTGGACCTTGCTGCGGCGAGTCGCCAGATCTGACGACAGGAACGAGGTAACCATAACCATCCAGGACCGGCGATCCAGTTGCAACGTTGGCGGTCCTGGATGGTTTGTTTTATTGTATGATGGATGCGTGGCGCGCTTGCTGCGGGGAGCGGCTGATCATCAGAAACAGGGAGAGCGGTCATGCGAATCACTAGGTTATGGTTACCCTATTTGGCAACCACTCTGGCAATCGGTTTATTGACTATTTTGCTGCTTAGAGTCGGGCCGTCTTTTCAACTGGTCAATATCGCGCTCCTGTTTCTGCTGCCGGTGCTCTTCAGCGCAGCGCGCTGGGGGTTCGGCCCGTCTATTTACGCCGCCGCGCTCAGCGTGGCGGCGTTTGACTATTTCTTTGTGCCGCCCTTCTTCAGTTTTTCGGTGAGTGATCTGCGTTATCTGATCTCGTTCGCTGTTTTTCTGAGCGTTGCGATATTGACGGCTACTCTGGCATTGCGGCTGCGTATGCAGGTGGATCAATCGCGCCAGCGGGAAGCGGACACTGCGGCGCTTTACGATCTGGGCAGGCAGATGACTGCGCGAGGTGATCTGCCTGGTATTCTGGAGGCCATTGTGACCCATGTATACGGCACTTTGCGGTTCCCTGTCTGGATCGTGCTCCCTGCCGGCGGTGACAGAATGGCTGTCAGCGCCAGGGCGGGGCAACACCCTCAGGATGACGGGATCGATGAAGCGGTGTGCAGATGGGTTTACCTGCATGGCGACATGGCGGGTCATGGAACAGACCAGTTCGCACAGACAAAACAGATCTACGTTCCGCTCAAGACTGAGGAGGTTGTCCGGGGCGTTCTCGTGCTGGGTATGCGCGACCATGCCAATGTCCGCTTTATGGAGCGTCTGCGTCTTATCGAGGCGATTGCGGGGTTGTCTGCGGTGTCGATTGCGCGTATTCAACTGGAGAAACAAGCGCAGCTGGCGCGTCTGTCGGCAGAATCCGAACTGCTGCGCAATGCGCTGCTCGATTCCATTTCGCACGAACTGCGCACACCGCTGGCGGGCATTATCGGATCTGTAACAGGCATGATCGAGAATGCGGTTGCGCTCACCGAGGCAGACCGCAACGACCTGCTGTTTACGATTCGCGACAGCGCCATGCGCATGAATCGGCTGGTTACCAATCTGCTTGGCATGGTACGTCTGGAGAGTGGTATGCTCAGCTTGCACAGACGCGTCTGCGACGTCTCGGATATGCTTGGAGTGGCATTCCGGCAGTTGCAGGATACTCTCCAGCACCGTGTGGTCGAGGTGAGTCTGCAAAAAGATCTGCCTCCGCTGCAGGTGGACGATGTGTTGATTGAACAAGTGCTCGTCAATGTCCTCAGCAATGCGGTCAAGTACTCGTCCGCTGGCGGCAGAATCGAAATACGCGCCGCAGAACGTGACGGCGTCGCGGTTCTCACGGTTGCAGACGAGGGAATCGGTCTGTTGGAAGGTGACGAAGAAAAGATATTCGACAAATTTTATCGGGCAGAAGCCGCGCAAAAAATTCCGGGAACAGGGTTGGGTCTTGCGATTTGCAGAGGTATTGTCGAAGCGCACGGGGGTGTAATCACGGCGGAACGCAGGTCGAGCCAAGGTGTCATGATCGTAATTCGAATGCCGATTGACGGAGGGGAGGCGTCAAATGGGGGCCAGGATACTGGTTGTCGACGATGAGTTGCAGATTCGCAGGTTGCTCAGAGTCACCCTGCAGGCGCACGGTTTCACACTGCTGGAGAGTGCGACAGGATCCGACGGTGTGGTTTGTGTGGGCATGGAGAGGCCAGATCTTGTGATCCTCGATCTCGGTTTGCCTGATTTGGACGGAACAGAGGTTTTACGGCAGATTCGCGAATGGTCGCAAGTTCCGGTCATTGTGCTGAGTGTGCGCGACAATGAGGCGGAGACCGTGGCTGTGCTGGATTCAGGAGCGGACGACTACATCACGAAGCCATTTGGCATGGGGGAGTTGCTGGCGCGTGTCCGGGTCGCCCTGCGTCACGCCGCTCACGCTCCGTGTGAACCGGTGGTCGTGGTCGGCGATGTAGCCATCGATCTGGCAAGAAGGATCGTCGAAAAGAATGGGCAGACAATCCATCTCACGCCCATAGAGTACGATTTGCTCAAGGTAATGGCGGTGAACGCCGGTCGCGTCCTGACGCACCATCAGCTTGTGAAGCAGGTGTGGGGCGA
>JAKADD010000124.1 GCA_021820825.1 Bacillota bacterium | reverse complement strand
GTGTCTGGCACGGTCGCCAAGGTGCGCGTCGGCGAAGGCGATTTTGTCAATGAAGGCGATATTTTGGCGGAGTTGGAGTAGATATGAGACTGCCTGAGCAGGTCCGGATCTGGGAGGTCGGTCCTCGTGACGGGCTCCAGAATGAACCCTCGGTTTTGCCGACGGTCGCGAAAATCGCCTGGATTGACAGTTTGACGGACGCGGGACTGCCGTTCATTGAAGTGTCGAGCTTTGTCAATCCCGCCTGGATTCCGCAGTTGGCCGACGCCGCTGAGGTGTTTGCCTGCATTCGCAGACAGCCGGGGGTTGTGTACAGTGCGCTGGTGCCCAATGAACGCGGACTGGAACGGGCTCTTGCGGTTGGCGTGAACGCGATTGCAGTCTTCATGTCTGCGAGTGAGACGCACAACAAGCGCAACATTAACAAGACGATTGCGCAAACCCACCCCGTGCTGCGGGCTGTGGCCAATACAGCCAAAGAACAGGGCGCCTATGTGAGGGGCTATGTGTCGACGGTGTTTGGCTGTCCGTACGAAGGCGTCGTAGCGGTCGAGCAGGTCGTGCGTGTGGCCATGCAACTGCTGGAGGACGGAGTGGATGAAATATCGCTTGGAGACACCATTGGCGTCGCCACGCCAGGCGATACGGAGCGGGTGCTTGAAACATTGCTGAGATACATCCCTACCAACCGGTTGGCCTTGCATATGCACGATACGCGGGGAACGGCGCTGGCCAATATCCTGGTTGGGCTGATGATGGGCGTCACGACGTTTGACAGCGCGCTTGGCGGCTTGGGGGGCTGCCCGTACGCGCCCGGCGCCTCAGGCAATGTGGCGACCGATGATCTTGTGTACATGCTGGAAGGTCTCGGAATTTCTTCGGGCGTTCGCAGTCGGGCGCTGGAACGGCCGCTTGCTGAATTGCAGCGCGCTGTTGGCCACTCGTTGCGCAGCCATGCGAGCGCCGTACAGTTTGCGAATGGGGGGTTAGACTGTGGCTCTCTGTAATCTCATCCATGAGGGCTCTTTGCGTGTGCTCATGCTCAATCGCGAAGAGGCCATGAACGCGCTCTCAACGGCGCTGCTGCGGGAACTGTCTGAGGCGCTGGACACGGTGCGGCTGGATGCGCAGGCGCGCTGCGTGATTGTGACCGGCGCCGGCAGCCGCGCCTTCTGCGCGGGCGCGGATCTGAAGGAACGCCGCTCCATGAACGAAGATGAGGTGCGGCTTGCCGTGGGGCGCATTCGCGCAGTGGTTGAGGGGTTTGCGGATTTGCCCATACCGACGATCGCGGCGATTCGCGGTGTGGCGCTCGGCGGGGGTCTGGAACTTGCGCTGGCGTGCGATCTGCGCGTGGTTGCGGCGGATGCTGTTGTGGGGCTGACGGAGACGCGGCTGGCTATCATTCCGGGCGCTGGGGGTACTCAGCGCCTGGCGCGGCTGGTGGGGTCTGCGCGGGCGAAGGATCTCATCTTCACGGGTCGCAGAATCTCGGGTCGTGAAGCGGGCGCATTGGGTCTGGCTCAGTATGTGGCCGCTGCGGACGATGTTCTGGCCGAGGCGCGCGCTCTGGCGCAGGAGATTGCGGACGGCGGTCCCATCGCCATTCGCCAGGCCAAACTGGCAATCGATCAGGGCGCGGAGGTGTCGCTCAAGGAGGGACTGCGCATTGAGCAGACGGCGTATGAATCCGTGATTGGTACGAGTGATCGGATGGAGGGACTGTTGGCTTTTGCGCAAAAGCGAAAACCAGACTACAAGGGACAGTGAGGTGGCACGATGAGTGCGGATCAACACGCGGCGCATCAGGAGCGATTGCGGGAATTGCAGACACAGGTAACGGCGGGCGGGGCGCTCCGCTATCACGAGAAAAACCAGGAAGCAGGAAAATTGTTCGTGCGCGACCGGTTGCAGCTTCTGTTTGATGAAGGGTGCGAACTGGAAGATGGACAGTTTGCCAATGCGCTTGCCGGCGATTTGCCAGCGGATGGCGTCGTCACCGGTCTGGGGCGAATTGGCGGACAAACAGTTTGCGTGATGGCAAACGATTCGACCGTCAAGGCAGGATCGTGGGGCGCGCGAACGGTGGAAAAGATCATTCGCATACAGGAAACGGCGATCAAACTCTGCGTACCCATCGTCTATCTTGTCGATTCTGCAGGTGCGCGCATCACGGATCAGGTAGAAATGTTTCCCGGCCGGCGCGGCGCCGGGCGGATTTTTTACAACCAGGTCAAAATGTCGGGCATGGTGCCGCAGGTATGCGTGCTGTTTGGTCCTTCTGCCGCTGGCGGCGCATACATTCCCGCTTTTTGCGACATCGTGATCATGGTTGACGGAAACGCCAGCATGTATCTGGGTTCGCCGCGAATGGCGGAGATGGTCATTGGCGAAAAAGTCACCCTGGAGGAGATGGGGGGCGCCCGCATGCACTGTTCGGTCAGCGGCTGCGGTGACGTTCTCGTTCCTGACGAAGAAGCGGCCATCGCATCGGCGCGCCGTTATCTCTCCTATTTTCCGGCCAATTATGCGGCTGCTCCACCGATGGCGAAACCACACGCACCTGGAGCGGCGAAGACAAGCATTGAGGAACTCATTCCTGTCAATCAAAACGCGCCATTCAATATGTACGAACTGATTGACCATCTGATTGACGACGCCAGTTTTTACGAGGTGAAGCGCCTGTTCGCCGGAGAACTCATTACTGGTCTGGCGCGGATCGACGGCCGTCCGGTGGGAATTGTGGCCAATCAGCCGCGCGTCAAGGGTGGTGTGTTATTTGGCGATTCGGCTGACAAGGCCGCCCGTTTTATCGCCCTCTGCGACGCCTATGGGATTCCACTGCTGTTTCTGGCCGATGTGCCTGGTTTCATGATTGGCACGAAAGTGGAGCGGGCGGGCATCATCAGGCATGGGGCCAAAATGATCGCCGCCATGTCAGACGTTACGGTGCAAAAGCTGTCGGTGATCGTGCGCAAGGCTTACGGCGCAGGGCTCTATGCCATGGCGGGACCGGCGTTTGAGCCGGACGTTTGCATCGCTCTGCCGACAGCCCAGATTGCGGTGATGGGACCTGAGGCGGCGGTTAATGCCGTCTATTCCAATAAAATCGCAGAATTGCAGGAGCCGGAGCGCACCGCTTTTGTTGAACAGAAACGGGCTGAGTATCGCGAGGACATTGATGTTTTCAGACTGGCGTCAGAAATGGTTGTCGATGCGGTCGTGGCTCCGCAGGATCTGCGTACGGAACTGGCGGCGCGATTGCGGCATTACGACGGCAAGAATGTGCAGTTTGCCCGTCGCAAACACCCCGTCTATCCCGTCTAGATTGCTTTGCAGCCCCCGCTTCAGTGTGGGGGCTGCAAATCGTCTCTGTCAATCGCTCTGCGCATGCGTTCAAACTGCGCTTCAGCCACAATATCCTGAACTTCTTCTTTTGCCATCTCACTCCATTTTTTTGCGCCCTCCCCAATTGCCGACAGGCCTTCTGTCACAGTAGCGGCGGCAGGTTTAAAGCGCTGTCTGACAAGCGGCGCCATCATCGTTCCCAAAACTCCGATGCCAATACCCAGTAACAGGCCTTCAATTGTAATTGTTCTTTGCATGCAGCGCATTCCTCCCGCTTGACGTATGGATTCGAGGATCATAGCTTTTGCAATAAATCGGACATTCATACAGGATGCAGTTCGCATGGCGATGAACCGAGTGGGGATTCTAAACCTTGTATAAAGGAAAGGGGGGCTCATGGTGATCCGTATGCTAAGGAGTTCTTTCACAGCCGGGAATCCAGTGGGTTGGATCGCTCTCGGAGTCGCCAGTATTTTGGCTGTTCCGGCAATCCGGCGAACGCTTCGTTCGGCCACAGTGAATGCGGCGGTTGGCGTCATGGCGTTTGGGGATGGCGTCAAACGTCTGGGAGGCGGCAAAAATGACGGAACTGTGCAGACTGACGCCGGACTGCCAAACTCTGCTGCGAACAGCCTGCATACTCACGATCAGAGTGAGACGCGAACAGATCAGAAACGACCATGGTTGCGTCAAGCCGTGGTGAATGGGCTCGCCTCGACGATGAATGCGACTGAGGGCGTTGTCGAAGGAACGAGGGGCTGGATGCGGAAGGCCAGAACTGCGGGTTCCACTGAGATCGGCCAGATGGGAACGGACACTGCGAACTCCGGCGGATCGCTTCTGCCCGCCCATCTGTTGCCGCAGACGGCGGGTGCGCAGACGCGCAAACACTATCCTCAGCACGGGGCGCCGGACGATTTTTCCGTCAAAAATAAAAATAGCCAGGCGTTGCGTCACTTCGTGGACGATGTAGCGCATGTGGGAGCAGATTTCAAACCGGATTATCACAGCCTTGTCGATATGTTGAAGCGTGACAGCGACTAGAACGGAACACTGGAACGGAACGCGTCCGCCAGTGCGGTGTGCTCAGTATGACGAGGGCAGGACGTCTGACGTTCCGCCCTCTTTTGTGCGCTCACGGATGTATGCTCTGCTCTGCGGTCACGGATGGTTGCTCTGCGCCTGGGGGTGTTCCAGCCGTTCCCCCCTGGCCAGAGTTGCGATCGTGAATCCGTCAGCCAGCAGATTGACAGCGTTGGCGTTCAGTCCAAACGCGGCGAGACCCGCCAAAAAACCGGCAAAAAACATGCTGTGTCGTGTAGAAACGGCCAGGAACTGATGCAGGTTTTCAGATAGTCGCAGTGTCTGGAGCAAAGCGGACTGGGACCCGCGCAGATAGATTGTATGATCCTGCCGTTGATGGATCGCGGGAAAGTTTACTTCGTCTCCCAACAGGATGATTCTGCGCAGCCTCTCCCGTGCTTGGCGCTGGCGAGAGGTGGGTGCGCTTTCCGGAAAGGTTTCGCTGTGTATGGGTGTGCGCAGAACCATGGTGCGCTTTGCAGCATAAATCAGCAGGTCTGGATCGGCAATTGGTTCGCAACCGGGCGTCCGCGCATGGAGAACGACAATTTCGCGCGCTTCCGGCAATTCGTACAAATCCATGCCAGTATGCATGGGTATATACCGACAGTCTTCATGCGTCAGTATCTCCGCGTGATTCAGGCTGTAACGGGCCCCGAGCACGGCGGGACGAGGATTGGCGGCGACGAGGACGCTGCTGGCTGCAACAGGACTTCTGGTCATCAGGCCGGTCAGCATTGCCCCGATCAGTCCGATTCTTGAAGACTTCTCAGCGTACAGCGACACTGACCGCGGTTCCCGGTTCTCGCTGTCGATGTCGGCGACCGCGTCTCCTGCCTTGGCGACGGCCGAGACCGTGCTGTTGCGCTTGCGATAGGAATTATAGCTAAGGAGAAATAACGCCGCAAACACAAGCAATGATTCGCGCAGGACAGCAACGAACAGCGCTGCGCTGCCAAGAATCAGTTCGTCGCTCACCCCCAATCGCCTGGCAAGGCTGTCGACACGCTTTCGCAGTAATGGATATCCAGAAAAAACGGCGACAGTCGTGGCGAGTTCATAAATGATCACACTGTTGGCGAAGGCCGTTTTTCCTCGCAACAGGCGGCGCACCAACAGTGCAGCGAAAAGAACGACGGGCAGCGTCAGATACATCTGGTGACGCCGCAATGCGTAGGCCGCCGTCGGCACAGAGGAAAAGGGAGCGGTCTGTAAACGCCCGGCAAGCGCCGTCAGTTGCCAGGCGTGAATTTTGCGGTTGTCATAATCGACGGCCAGCCGTTCGGAAAAGGGATTCGCCCTGACCGCGATGACACCTTCAACCATTTGCAGAAGCGACTCCAGCAGTCGCCCCGTCTGATTGTCCTGTAATCCCCGGATATGGATGCGAATGCGCTGCTGGCACAGCACGTCTTCCATACAGTCATCTCCTTCGCGCAACGGGTTGATTCTGTTGTATTCGGTAGTATGCCCCAGCGATTCGGGAAGGCGGCAAATGGTTGATCAGACGCCATTTTTGACGCTGCAACCAAAGGCCTGTTTAATGTTAGAAACTTTACTTTCCCTAGTTGCGCGGGTATAGTATGTTTTGAAATAAGCTTGCTCAATCGTGCGCTTAAAAGCAATGAGGAGGTCGCAATAATGCCAGGTCTGTTTGATTCTTGGTCGATTGGACAACTGGAACTGCAGAATCGCATTGTCGTTTCGCCCATGTGCCAGTACATGGCTCTGGATACAGGAGAAGTCACGGACTGGCATATTGTGCATTACGGTTCCATGGCTATGGGTGGTCCGGCTCTCGTAATCGTTGAAGCGACAGGTGTGGAAGCCAGAGGCCGTATTTCTATGAACGATGTGGGTCTGTATGACGATAAGCATATGGACGGTTTGCGCAGGATTGTCGACTTTGTCCATCAACAGGGAGTCAGGATCGGCGTTCAACTGGCCCATGCGGGGCGTAAGGCCGATCTGCCTGAACCAATCCTGGCCCCTTCTGCGATCAAATTCAGCGATCACTATCAGACGCCGCAGGAAATGTCCCGCGCGCAGATGGATGAAGTGCTCGCGGCGTTTCGCGCTGCGACACAACGGGCGATCGCTTGCGGTTTTGATATAATAGAGATTCACATGGCGCATGGCTACTTGCTGCATCAGTTCCTGTCCCCGTTTTCCAATCGGCGGACGGATGAATTCGGCGGATCGGAGCACAATCGGGCGCGTTTTCCGTTGCAGGTGATTGACGCCGTCAAACAGACGGCGGCGAATCGGATACCGGTTGGCATTCGGGTGTCTGCCACCGATTACATCCCCGAAGGTTACAATGAAGTGGATATGGTGGAATTCTGCAAGGTTTTTGTCGAGCACGGCGTCGCTGTGATCGATGTCAGTTCGGGCGGCAACGCACCCGTGGCGCCGCCAGTATTTCCGGGATATCAGGCGCCGTTTGCCAATTTGATCAGGCGCGCCGTCACTGTGCCGGTAATTGCCGTGGGGATGCTTGAGGACCCGCTGTTGGCGGAGCATGTTGTGCGCAGCGGAGAGGCTGACGCAGTCGCGATTGCGCGCGGATTTCTCCGCGACAAGCACTGGGGGCATTCGGCCGCAGAAGCGTTGCATATTGCTCCTCGCGTGCCCAAATCATATGCGCGCGCCTACTTGTCCTGATCGCGAATGAACCATTTTGCGAATGAACCATTTGATGAACGCATGATGTGAGGAGTATACGGTAATGGATATCTGGCAAGTGGAGAAGACAACGGGGAATCCACTCACGGACGCCTATCTGTCCGGTGATCCGAAAGTGCGCTGCCGCTATGATTACATGGCCGCCGATCCGGCTGACATGGCGCGACGCGCAGCGCAGGTGGAAGCCCAGTTTGACGATGCGGCGCGAACAAAGCTGGTGGCTGCGCTGCGCGCGTACGCCTC
>JAKADD010000123.1 GCA_021820825.1 Bacillota bacterium | reverse complement strand
GCCCGCTGCGCGATTTGCCCAGTCGCAAAGAAAACGTGATATCCGTTTCCTCGTACAGCAAGACATCGGCCTCCGTTGCGCCAACGCGATGCCGCCAGAGTCGATGCGGGCGTTGGCTGTCATCGACGGTGATGTAAAAGAGATGGTCGCCGACGGCGTCCCATTCCAGGCTGTCGAGAATGAACACATTTGCAATCCGATCGGGCAGCAGAACGCCCGTCGCAACATCTTTCACATACAGCGTGTACTGATCGGTTCCATCGCGATTTTCCAGGTAGGCCAGCCGGGTGTGATCAGGGCTCATGCGCTGAACCGTCACACTCAGATATCCTCCGTCTTCGGCAAGAGTGTTCAGATCGAGCATGATGTGCTCTGTCGCTCCTGCGAGCTGATCGCGGTTTTCAGCCCGCTTTCGGGCATACAAAGGATACTGCAGGTCTTTTTCCATGCGCGAGTAGTAGTAGTACTGGCCGTCCTGCGCCGGAACCTTGATCTCGACATCAGGGATGCGGGCGATCATCTCCTGATAGAGACGTTCGGAAAGTGGTTCCAGCGGTTTCATGACCTCCTCGTAATAACGGTTTTCTTCTTCAAGGTAGCGGATGACGTCTGGATCATGGCGGTCTTTCAGCCAGTCGTAGTCATCAGCGCGTTCATCGTCGTGCAATTGGTGCGAATGAGCGATGCGCTTGGCATTTGGTGTGTTCATAGGTTCCTCCATTTCGTCTTTGCTTGGCACCTATTTTATCACAGCCTTTTGTCTGCTGGGTGAAAGGCTGTGGAACTCACGCGGCGGGGAGGTTTGAGTGAGGCAATGGCGCCGCGGTGCGACTCTGGCCAGACTGCAATCGGGCGACTGCAGCGACTTTAACTTGTCTAACCGAAACAAACTGTGCTAGTCTTACTGTCAGTAAGACTTGTTGATACGACAATTTCATATCTTGGAAAAGGTGTTCACTTCAGGGTGAACTTAATAGGGAAACCGGTGCAAGTCCGGTGCGGTCCCGCCACTGTGATGGGGAGCCTTGATCGTTGCCACTGAGCGCAAGTGCTTGGGAAGGAGATCGAAGGCGTTGAACCTGAGTCAGGAAACCTGCCTTTTTTTGAAACACCGTCACTACCTACGGTCGATAGGGAGGTGTTTGTGAGCGACTCCCGTCGATTTACAAGCACTCTGTTTCTGTCAGAGTGCTTTTGCCATTGGCGAGAGTCATTCCAAACACTCCCTCCGCAAACACTGTTGCGAGGAGGGAACATCTATTGAATGAATTTACATTGTATGTCGGGCATGGCAGTCGCGATGCTGACGGCAATGAAGAATTTCTGCAGTTTATTGGCCGCGTTATTGAGCAAACTCACGCGCAGACACAAAACGCGGGCGCAGAGGCGTGTTTCCTCGAACTGGCCGCACCGACCATCCCCCAGGGCATCGCCGCATGCATTGCGCGCGGGGCCAATCGTATTGTAATCGTTCCGGTCATCCTTTTGGCCGCCTCGCACGTGAAGATGGAGATTCCAGAGTTTATTGACGCTGCGCGAAAACAGTACCCTCATGTGGATTTTGTGTACGGACGCAATGTCGGTCTGCACGAAAAAATAATCGATCTTCTGCTATTCCGTTTCCAGCAGGAAGCGGGGGAATTGAGCGCGCCTGAATTGGCGGAAACGGCCATCGTGCTCATGGGGCGCGGCAGCAGCGATCCGGACGCGAACGGAGACCTCTATAAAATAGCGCGCCAGTTGTGGGAACGCACGGGCGTGCAAACGGTGGAGGTGTGTTTTACAGGCATCACGTTTCCGCGCCTGCCGGAAGGCATTGGGCGCGCACTGGCCTTGGGCGCAAAACGCCTGGTCGTCGTTCCGTATTTCCTTTTTACGGGTGTTCTCATCAAGCGGATGCAGATACTTCTTTCCGACTTGCAATCTCAGCATCCGCAAATTCGCATGACAATGGCGGAGTATTTTGGCATGCATCAGGATCTGGCGCAGATTGTGCTGGAACGCAGAGAGGAAGCAAGGAACGGACGGTCGTTTATGAACTGCGACCTGTGTCAGTATCGCAAACTTGCTGCCAGCGGCCACGGCCACGGCCACGGCCACGGCCACGGCCACGGCCACGGCCACGGCCACGACCACGATCACGATCACGATCACGATCACGATCACGATCACGATCACGATCACGATCACGATCACGATCACGATCACAGCGGCGGCCATCATCCGCGCCAAGACGAAGGCGACGCTTTGATCAATGCCTAGACAGGGGGAGCGAGATGACTGGACGTGTGTTTCTCATTGGCGCGGGTCCGGGGGATCCTGGTCTCTTGACGCTTAGGGCGAAGGCGTGTCTGGAAGAGTCGAGTGTGATTGTATACGACCGACTGGTGAGTGAAGAGGTTCTGGACTTTGCGCCGGTGACTGCGGAACGCGTGTACGTGGGAAAAGAGAGCAGGCGCCACACCGTGCCGCAAGCGGACATTGAGACGCTGCTGATTGACAGGGCCCGGCGGGGGCATACAGTGGCCCGGCTCAAAGGGGGCGATCCGTTCATTTTCGGTCGCGGCGCCGAGGAAGCGGAAACGCTGCGCGCCCACGGTATCGCATATGAAATCGTGCCGGGCGTCAGTTCGGCGGTCGCGGCTCCTGCCTATGCCGGCATTCCTTTGACGCATCGCTCGCTTGCCTCCGGGTTCCATGTGGTGACTGGCCATGAGTGCCTGTATTCGACGGGAACGCCGTGGCAACTGCTTGCACTGACCAATCAGACGCTTGTCATCCTGATGGGGATCGGTCATCTGCGTGAGATCACTGTCAATCTCATCGCGTATGGTCGGCTCCGCGACACCCCCGTAGCCGTGATCCGCTGGGGCGCCACGAAGGATCAGGAAGTGCTGGTCGGCGCACTGCACAACATCGCGGACATGGTGGAGTCTCGCCATATGCAGCCGCCTGCGGTGATTGTCGTTGGCGAGGTGGTGCGACTGCGGGAAACGCTGGACTGGTTTTCTCCGGAGCGCATGGGTTCCGGGTATCGTAACGGCGTGACGCGAGACTGAGAGCAGGAGGGTGAAAATGAGCGGAAAAATTCTCATTGTCGGATTCGGACCGGGAAGTTTCGAACACATTACAGAGCGGGCCCGCACGGCGATTCAGGAGAGTCAGGTGATCATTGGGTACAACACATATGTGGACCTGATTCGCGGATTGCTCACCAACCAGGTCATTGTTCGAACCGGAATGACAGAAGAGGTCAGTCGCGCCCAGAGGGCGGTTGGCCTGGCTGTCGATGGACAGGCGGTTGCGGTGATTTCCAGCGGCGACGCCGGCGTGTATGGCATGGCCGGACTGATCTTCGAGGTATTGATCGAGCGTGGCTGGCGTCCGCAAGACAGTCCCGAAGTGGAGGTCATTCCGGGGATTTCCGCGATCAATTCCTGCGCGGCGCTGCTCGGCGCGCCGATTATGCACGACGCCTGCACCATCAGTCTATCGGATCACCTCACACCGTGGGAAGTGATCGAAAAAAGAATTGAAGCTGCGGCTGCGGCTGATTTTGTCGTGGCGCTGTACAACCCGAGGAGCGGGCGACGGACGCGGCAGATTGCCGAGACGCAACGCATTCTCTTGCAGCACAGAGTTCCGGAAACGCCCGTTGGACTCGTGAAAAGCGCCTATCGCGACCGCCAGCAGGTGGTGAAGACGACGCTGGCCGACATGCTGAACCATGATATCGGAATGTTGACCACGGTCATCATAGGCAACTCTACAACCTTCTATCACGGCGACCTCATGATTACGCCGCGCGGCTATCAGCGAAAGTATACGCTTGACACGGTGGAACAGCGCCTGCGTCCGGGGGAGCGCCTGCACCCGAAAAACGAACCGTGGTCGCTTGGCGCCAAGTCTGCAGCGGACTTCGAACCGAGTGTTGCGGTGGATTCCGAACCGAGTGTTGCAGCGGACTTCGAACCAAGTGTTGCGGTGGATGCAGCACCTGCGGCTACTCCGACAGCGGCCCGTATCTGGGCGGCGGCTGCCTTGGCGAGGGTGGCGGGGGCGCGGAGCGGCGTTTCGCCGAACCGCACGGCAAGCGCGGCAATGGAGGAATCACGGGAATCACGGGAATCACGGGCTGCAGCAGTGCGCGCGGTCTTTGAGGTCGCAGTCAGTCCGGGTGTGGCGAACAAGAAGTTCACGCCTGACCAGCTCATTATTTTGGCGGAATTGGCGGGAGAAGAAGGCGAACTGGAGTACACGACCGCGCATCAACTGATTTTGCGAAGCTTGACCACTGCGCCTGAACAAGTGGTGGCTGCGCTGCGAGACCATGGCCTGTTGGCGTCGCCCGTGGGAGACGTTGTGAAAATCAAGGCGTGCGACTTCTGCAATGGGGAAAAATCCGAGGGGATTGCGTATGCAGAGGAGATCTCCCGGCGATTGGCGGGCCTGTCCGTCGAAAAGGAGTTGCGCATCGGCTATAACGGGTGCGCCATGGCGTGTTACGGCGCTGTCAATGAAGATATCGGGCTGGTATTTCGCAAAGGCAAGTTCGACCTGTTTCTCGGCGGAAAAACCACGGGCAGAAACGCCGCCCCCGGACAACGCGTGGCAGAAGGAATCCCGGCCGCCCAGTTGCCCGATCTGCTTTCGCGCATCGTGTCGCTGTATCGTGAAAAGGCGTTCCCCAATGAGCGATTCCACAAATTTTTTGCGCGCGTGGGCCATATTGACGGCTTCACCCATAAAGATCAGGCGCCGGTGGTAATCGCCGACGCAGTCTGTGGAAGTTAGGGAGGATGGCGCGTGATTTTTTTCATGGCGGGAACGAGTGACGCGCGGGAACTGGCGCAACGCATTCAAAAACGCGGCTACCCACTGCTCGTCAGTGTGGTCACAGACAACGCGGCGCGCGTTCTGGCCGACGCTGGACTGGAGACGCGCCATGGGCGTCTGGACGCAGACCGGATGACAGAACTGCTCCAGAGCAGCGGCGCCGCGCTGTTGGTCGACGCCAGCCATCCATTTGCCGAGGAAGCCCATAAGACAGCTATGGCGGCCGCTCATGCGTGCGGCATTCCGTATATTCGCTATGAGCGTGCGCATCAGGAATTCGGCCACACGGAGCGGATTGTGTGCGTGGATACCTACGAACAGGCGGCGGCGCTCGCCGCGCAGAAAAAAGGAAGCGTCATGCTGACAACAGGGAGCAAGACGCTGCACATCTTTGCCGAGCGACTGATCGGCGATCCGGACATCACCCTCGTTGCCCGGATGCTGCCGCGTGCAGACAATATGGAGAAGTGCGCACAACTGGGGTTGGAGCAAAAAAACATCATCGCCATGCAGGGTCCGTTTTCGCGCGAACTGAACACTGCGCTTTATCGACACTACCAAACCACACTGATGATCACCAAAGAGAGCGGCGGCCCTGGGGCGGTGGATGAAAAGGTGGAAGCGGCGGTTGCGCTGGGGATCGAAGTGATTGTCATTGGCAGGCCAAAGCTCAACTACGGCGTCCGTTTTTCTGTTATGGAAGACCTGATGGAGGAAATCGAGCGGCACTATGAAAGCGGGGGATCGACGTGGAATTCGGCGCAGAGTTTCAACCGATAACGACGCAGCCACAGGAAATTGAGGACAGGAGTTTTCAGATCATCAGCGCAGAAATGGGTGCGCATCCGTTTACCGAGGAGCAGTATCCGGTCGTGCAGCGCGTCATTCACGCCTCCGCTGATTTCGAACTTGGGCGCAGCCTGGTGTTTCATCCGGACGCTGTACGATCCGGCGTCCGGGCTGTTCTGGAGGGGCGAGTGATCGTCGCCGATGTGCAGATGGTGCAGTCTGGCATCAGCAAACCGCGCATTGTGCAATACGGCGGCGATGTGCACGTCTACATTTCAGATCCGGATGTGGCGGCGACCGCAAAAACGCTGAATACGACGCGCGCGATCGTTGCCATGCGCAAATCCGTCCAGTTGCACGACGGCGCGATCTTTGCCATCGGCAACGCGCCAACGGCTCTGCTGGAACTGATTCGGCTGGTGAAAGAGGGCAGCGCCAGACCGAGTCTGATCGTGGGCGTTCCCGTTGGCTTTGTGTCTGCCGCTGAAGCGAAGGAGGAACTGCTGAAACTTGCTGTTCCGTTCATCGCCAACCACGGCCGAAAGGGTGGCAGTGCAGTCGCTGTGGCCATTGTCAACGCCATTTCGCTGTTGGCCGAGCGCCAGGGTCGGTGATGCGCAGTGGGCGAGATGCTGGAAGTTCCGCCGGGACCGCTTCGTCACGGGTACACGACTGGCGCCTGCGCGACCGCGTGTGCGAAAGGGGCGCTCATCGCTCTCCTGGAACAGCGGGTGGTGGAGACTGCGCTCATCTGGATTCCCGCTGGGCAATGGGTCTCATTTGCACTTCAGGCCGTGACGTTTGCGGCCGGGGAGGCCACGGCGACCACCATCAAAGACGGCGGCGACGATCCTGACGCGACGCATGGCGCCCGGATTGTGGCGACCGTGTCGTGGCAGGACTCGCCCGGGGTGGAGATCGACGGCGGCGTTGGCGTGGGGCGCGTGACAAAGCCCGGACTGCCCATTCCTGTCGGATTGGCGGCCATCAATCCTGTGCCGCGCAAGATGATTCGGGAGACTGTGGAGTCTGTGCTCGCCGAGTTTGGAATCCTGCGCGGAGTGAAGGTGGTCATCTCCGTTCCAGACGGGGAAGAGATCGCGAAAAAGACGCTGAACGCGCGACTGGGCATCATCGGCGGAATCTCGATTCTCGGCACGCGGGGGATTGTCGTTCCGTTTTCCACCGCCTCCTACAAGGCGAGCATTGCCTACGCCTTAAATGTCGCCCGCGAGCAGGGGATCAGGACTGTGGTCCTGACGACTGGCGGACGCAGCGAAAAGTACGCCATGGCGCTGTTCCCCGAGTTGCCGCTGGAGGCATTTATCGAGATGGGCGACTTTGTCGGTTTTTCGGCCCGGCACGCCAAGCGCACGGACATGAAAGAGATCCGCTTTGTCGGAATGATGGGCAAGTTCTCCAAGGTGGCGCAGGGGACCATGATGGTGCATGCAAAGAGCGCGCCCATTGATTTTGGATTCATGGAATCGATCGCGAATGAGATCGGTGTGCCTGCGCATTTGCGGGCGCAGATTCGCGACGCGAATACCGCCGCGCAGGTCGGGGACTGGATGGTGGAGTGGGGGTATCCGCAGTTTTTCGAAAGCATCGCTCATGCATGCTGCACGCATGTCTCGTCTCACATCGGCGGAGGGGTGCGCATTGCTGTGCACCTGACCACGCTTGCGGGCGATTATTTAGGAGGGGCGGCCATTGAACGATAAGCGAGTATTTGTCGTGGGCGTCGGCGACGGCGGCGCCAGC
>JAKADD010000122.1 GCA_021820825.1 Bacillota bacterium | reverse complement strand
ATTCCAGCGGCGTTGACCTATGCCACCGCAGCATACAAAGAACTGAAAAACACTCCGCACAAAGCGGAACTCGCCGAGATGTGCCACATCATGGCTGTTTTGTATGTGGGAACAGGGAACAGGGAACAGGCTTTGGCTTTTTCTATGAACGCTGTCAATATGTACCGGGCACTGGGTTTGGACGCCCAACATGTCGACGCCAAGATGAATTACGCCATTGTTTTGCGCGAAGTGGGCGATCACGAAAGCGCGCTTGCCCTGCTTCCCGGAATTATCGTCGAGTATTACGCACAGGGCAGAAACAGCGCCTCTGCCAACGCGTGGACAGAACGGGCCACCTGCGAACTCCTCGCCCATCAGTTGGACGATGCTTTACGGAGTCTGGAGCGGGCGCTTGCCATCGCCGTTTCGAATTCTGTTGAACATGCGGAGATACTGCGGGTGACGGGACTCGTTCAAACTGCCCTGAATCAGCCAGGGCAGGCGATCACCGCTTATGAGAGTGCGCTCGCCATCCTGCTGCCAAAGGGAATGATCACAACTGGCCAGATGGTGCTGGAAAAATTGGCGAGTCTTCATGAACAGCTTGACCACACCGAACAGGCAATCACAAACCTCTCCCACATTGGGGAACTGAGCGCCCAGATCGAGCAGCAACGCTGGACGACGCGCGTACTGACTGACTTAACTTAAACCAAACAGAAACAGACTGCGCAGGGAACGTCCAAGCATCTCCAGCAGAGACACCGGCAACACGTCTGCCGCGACAACCACCGGCACCGCAGACAACACCCTGTCGCCATCGACAATTTTGACGACTCCAGCGAACTGACCCTTTTTTACAGGCGCTACAAGCGGCCGCAGGTCAGTCACAATTTTCCCTGTGACTGTCTGATCCATTTTATTGATCAGGAGCCCGACCGGTCGCGTCGCCGTTACAGCGACAGCTTGCAGCTGCCCTCGCATCACAGGCGCCAACTGCACCGTCTGGCCGCTCCTGTAGACTGGTTTGATGTCGTAGTGACTAAACGCATAATTCATCATTCCCGTCACTTCTGCATTGCGCGTTGGAGCTGTCGGTTCACCGAGAACCACCGCGATTACCCGAAAGTGCTGGCGTTTGGCCGAGGCCGCCAGGCAGAACTTTGCCTCGGAAGTATAGCCTGTCTTGATGCCGTCCATCCCCTGGAAAAAACGCACCAATTTATTGGTGTTGACCAGCCAGAATGGCTTGCTGCTGTTTTTGCGCAGGTGATCGCTGTAGGCCCCCGTAAACTGAGTGACACCCTGATGGACAAGCAGCGATCGTGACAATACGGCAACGTCGTAGGCTGACGAATAGTGATTCGCGGATGGCAACCCATTTGTGTTGGCGAAATGGGTGTTGCGGAGTCCTAGCGCACGGCTTCTGGCATTCATGAGTTGCACGAAATTGGCTTCAGAGCCCGCCACATGCTCGGCGACAGCAACAGCCGCGTCATTGGCGGAACTCATCGCGATGCCCTTCAGCATATCGCGCAGAGTCATTTTTTCCCCCGGTTCCAAAAAAATCTGCGATCCGCCCATACTGGCGGCGTAATCCGATGTCCGGATCGAATCGGTCAACCGAATCTGACCACGGTCAATCGCTTCGAACACGACCAGCATTGTAGCAATTTTAGTCACACTGGCGATGGGCAGCCGTTCGTGTGCGTTTTTTGCAAAGAGCACAGTTCCTGTGGTCGCATCCATCAGTACGGCTGATTTTGCGTGCGCGGCCAGGACGGGGCTCTCCGTGCTGGCTTTTGCCACAGTGGAAACGGAGCATACAGAAGCCAGCAGAAACAGGCACAGGACTGACTGTGTATACCGATTGCGCAGGCTATACTTCCCCAACGACATCTCCCCCTCATTAGACAAGACCTGTCTCAATGTGAGGTAGTGTGCGCCGAGAGCCTGACGCCTATGTATCAGTCAAGCGGATGGACACCGTCGCGGTCAACGCGCGCAAAAAACAGCGGTTGCAACACGACCGGCTGCGCCGAGAACGCAAAGGAAGCCGTGAGTCCAGCGACTGCGCGTTCGGCATCCCCATGGGAAGCTGCGTGAACCGTTGCCAGCGTGTCTCCCGGCAGGCAGAGATCGCCTGTCTGGACATGCAGCACCACACCGACTGCAGGGTTGACTGCATCCTCCTTCACCGCTCTGCCCGCGCCCAGTTCCATCGCTGTCCGCCCGATGGCAAGCGCATGGACGCTCTGGACATAACCACGCTGCGCAGCCTTGACCTCCAACTGCAGCGCGGCGTCCGGAAGCGTCGGCGCGTCGGTCGCGTCCACCCACTGCCCACCCTGCGCCTGGACGAATCTTCGAAACACGGACAGCGCTTCGCCTGACGCCAGAGCGGTTTCCACCTGACGACGCGCAGCCAATCGATCCATGTCAAACGCCAGGTGAACCATCTCTGCCGCAATCGTGACACACACTTCCGTCAGATCGGCAGGGCCCTGACTCTTTAACGTACGCACGGCCTCTGCAATCTCCAGCGCGTTTCCAACGGCGTACCCCAAGGGCTGGTCCATACCTGTCACATAGGCGACCACACGCCTTCCCAGATCCGTACCGATGCCGACCATCGCCTGCGCCAGCGCAATAGCCTGTTCCGTCGTTTTCATGAAGGCGCCTTCGCCAACCTTGACATCCAGCACAATGTTTTGTGCGCCGGCCGCCAGTTTCTTACTCATGATGGACGATGCGATGAGCGGAATCGCGTCCACGGTGGCCGTCACATCGCGCAGAGCGTAGAGCAGCTTGTCCGCAGGCGCCAGGTCCGCGGTTTGCCCGGCGATAACGAGCCCCACTTCGCGCAGTTGGCGCATAAATTCCGCTTTGCTGAGCGCGGTGACAAATCCGCGAATCGATTCCAGTTTGTCAATGGTGCCCCCCGTGTGGGACAAACCGCGCCCAGACATCTTGGCCACCTTGACGCCGCAGGCCGCCGCAAGCGGCCCCACGATCAGTGACGTCTTGTCCCCCACGCCGCCCGTGCTGTGCTTGTCCGCAGTCAGGCGCCCAAACGCCGACAGGTCGAGCACCTCGCCGCTGGTGACCATGGCATTGGTCAAGGCGCTGATTTCGGCCTTGCTCATCCCGCGGAGATACACGGCCATCAACCATGCGGCCATCTGGTAATCCGCCACCTCGTGGCGTGTGTAGGCGTGAATCCACTCTGTCAGCACAGCGCCCGACAGTTCTTCGCCATCGCGTTTTGCGGTGATGATATCGGCAGGTCTCATCGCGCATCCTCCACCAGCGTTGTATAGAAACTGTTTCCCACCGGCCAGGGCACGCCAAAATACTCGGCAATTGTCGCGCCAAGATCGGCGAAAGTCGAACGTTCACCCAAGTTCACGGAGTTTTGCAGACGCGATTGAAAAGCGAGAATGGGTACACATTCGCGACTGTGATCTGTGGAGGGAGTCGTGGGGTCGCAGCCGTGATCCGCCGTGATCAGCAGCAGATCGTCGTTCCGCAGTGCGGCGATGATTTCCGGCAGCAGACGGTCAAACGCCTCGACAGCGCGTCCAAACCCGATGGGATCATTTCTGTGGCCATACAACATATCAAAATCCACCAGGTTCGTGAAAATCACCGCCGGACCGGCGACGCGCTGCATGGCGCGCAGCGTTTCCGCGACCCCTTCTTCGTTGTTTGCCGTATGAATCCCCTCGCCGATGCCTCTCCCGCCGTATATATCCTCGATCTTGCCAATCCCGACAACATGTATTCCCCGTTCCATAAGCGCTGTCAACAGAGTCGGACCAAAATCGCGAGAATAGTCCCGCCTGTGCGCGGTCCGCGTAAAATGACCCTGTGTTCCGGTGAACGGTCGGGCGATCACTCGCCCGACCGCATGGGGTCCCGTTAAGATCGCGCGCGCCTTTTCGCACATGCTGTACAGTTCAGAAACGGCGATCACGTCTTCATGCGCCGCGATCTGAAACACGCTGTCGGCCGACGTGTACACGATCGGCCACCCCGTTGCTCTGTGCTCTTCCCCCAGTTCAGCGATGATTTCCGTGCCGCTGGCTGCGCGATTTCCGATTGTCCTGCGGCCGATCGCGCGTTCAAATGAATCCATGACAGCGCGCGGAAATCCGTGTGGATATGTGGGCAGCGGGTTTCGCAAGGTGACGCCGACAAACTCCATATGGCCATTTGTCGTATCCTTGCCGGCGGACTGTGGAATCATGAGCCCATAACCGCCGCGCACAGCGTCTGCCGACACACCCTGCAGCGGACAGATGCGCCCCACACCAAGGCCTGCGAGGTGTGGAATGCGCAGTCCTCCCATGGCGGCGGCAACGTTCGCCAGGGTATTGGCATGCCCGTCGCCATACAAATCCGCATCCGGCGCCGCTCCAATACCGACGGAATCCAGCACGATCACGATGGCGCGCCTGTTCATATCTGATGCACCTCCTGATGCACTTTCTGATGCACTTCCACAAATACGCTCTACGCGCGGGGATGACTGTCTTTATAGACGTCCTGCAGTCGTTTGCGACTGACATGAGTGTATATTTGCGTGGTTGAAATGTCAGCATGCCCAAGCATCTCCTGCACAGAACGTAAATCCGCCCCGTTATCCAGCAGATGCGTCGCAAATGAGTGCCGCAGCGTATGCGGTGTGAGTTGCTGCGTGATGCCTGCTGTGCGGGCGTGTTTCTTGATGATTTTCCAGAATCCCTGGCGACTCATACGCTCGCCAAGATGATTCACGAACAGCGCCGCTTCATTCGGATCGCGGATCATCTGGCGGCGAGCCTTCTGCAGATAGTCTGTCAGAGCGCGCCGGGCCATCTCCCCGAAAGGAATGATCCGCTCCTTTGACCTTTTGCCAAACGCGCGCACAAACGACGCCGCGAAGTTGACGTCCGACACGTTCAGCCCGATCAGTTCCGAAACGCGAACACCTGTCGCATACATCAGTTCCAGCATGGCCCGATCGCGCATGCCAAGCGAGGTTCCGTTTCCAGGGGCAAGGAGCAGACGTTCGACATCGTCTCCCGTAAGAAAGTGCGGCAGCCGACGCTCTGCTTTAGGCACTGCGATGTCGCGCGAGGGATCGAGAGAAATTTTTCGCTCCTGCGCCAAAAATCCATAAAACGACCGGATACTGGCCAGATGGCGCGCAACAGTCGAAGTGGCGCGCCCAGATTTTTTCAACTGCTGCACAAACAGCGCAATGACAGAACGATCTGATTCCAGCGCCTGAACAGCGCTCTGCGTCTCCCGAAAATCCAGATAGGCAGTCAGATCCCGTCTGTACGATTCAAGCGTATTCGCAGACAGCCCGCGTTCCACTGCACTGTAATACAAAAAATCATCAAGCAGAGAATCCATGACAGTTGGCTCCTTTGCGCCTGTCCCGGAAAATCGCCGTAGGCGAATTTTCATCCCGGTTGTTAGTGCTGCGAAGCAGCATGGGAGTCTGTCCACAAACAGCCGGTCTCTGCGTGTGCAGAAACGGTCATTACGGTCCGCCGACAATGATCGCGGCGATGGTGCGCCACCACTGTGACACACCCGGAGGAGCGACGATGTCGGTCAACAGCAACGCCGAAAAACGAGCGAAGACCAGTGACAGCGCATAGCTGAAAACAGCAATCACAACTACGGGATACAGACGGCGCACGACTGGACACCCCCTACTCTTTGGGGATACCATATGTGAATCAGCCGGGCGTCATGCCTCTGCCGTCAACATGGTTCTGCGTCGGCTCGATTCATTCAGCGACCGCGTCGATCGCATCTTCAAGCGGCGTGTAATCGATCTCAAGTCCCCTCGCCACTGCCTCGTAAGTGACTTTGCCAGCGACAACGTTAATGCCTTTGGCGAGCGCAAAGTTTGCGCGAATCGCCGCGCGGTATCCTTTATTCGCCAACTGCATCGCGTAGCCCAGAGTTACATTTGTCAGGGCCAGCGTGGACGTGCGCGCCACGGCTCCCGGCATGTTCGCCACGGCGTAGTGTACAACTCCATGCTTTTCGTAAGTAGGATGGCTGTGAGTTGTCACGCGATCAATCGTTTCAATCGAACCGCCCTGATCGATCGCCACATCAACGATGACCGAACCGCGCGACATCTGCTTGACCATCGCCTCGGAAACGAGTTTTGGCGCTCGGGAGCCCGGAATGAGCACCGCGCCTATCAGCAGGTCCGCCGAACGGACGGCCGATTCAATGTTGTATTCGTTTGACATCAGCGTGCGAATTCGTCCGCTGAACATGTCATCCAGTTGCCGGAGTCGTTCGGCGCTTACGTCGATAATCGTAACGTCCGCCCCTGTGCCAAGGGCCATCTTTGCGGCGTTGGCGCCAACGATCCCGCCCCCCACAATCACTACGTGGCCGGGTAGAACTCCGGGCACCCCGCCGAGCAGAATCCCTTTCCCGCCATACGGTTTTTCCAGAAACTCCGCACCGATCTGCACCGACATCCGCCCCGCCACTTCGCTCATCGGAGTCAAAAGCGGGAGGGACCGATCAGGCAACTGAATCGTCTCATACGCGATTGCCACGACTTTGCTCTTCATGAGCGCGTCTGTCAGTTCAAATTCAGGAGCCAGATGGAGATACGTAAACAGAATCAGACTTTCCCGAAAGTACTTGTACTCGGACGGAAGCGGTTCCTTCACCTTCATGATCATATCGGAATTTGCCCAGACCTGCTCAGCGCTCGCGCTAATATCCGCGCCGGCCAGCCGATAGTCTTCATCGGCAAAACCGCTCCCTACGCCCGCCCCGGATTCGATCAACACCTGATGACCGCCGCCCGCCAGCGCGCGCGCGCCCGCAGGCGTCATCGCCACCCTGTCTTCGTTGTCCTTGATCTCTTTTGGAACACCAACAATCATGAGTAATCCTCCTCTTATGGTTGACGCCCTGTTGCCATGCCTTTCATAATCGCGAGTACAGTGTCCATGTCGTCCGGCTGGACAGGATCCTCCAGCGCCAGCTTGTTCACGGTCATAGTTCCGCACAATTGACAACGGTGTTCAATCATATACCCTTTTTTACTATGCACAAATACTCGGAAAGGAATCATCAGCCCCCCGCATTCGGCGGCCCTGTCCCCCGGAAAAGCGTCGACATGAATGCTGTGCAGACAGTACGGGCAGTGATTGCGACATCCCGTACGCAGAGGCAATACATCCGAATGACAAAATCGACATCGGAAAGCCTCGTTGATGACAGTAAAACGCCTGCTCTCCATAACGCCCCCCAAACACGTTTTTCAACCGTGCGCACGCACTGCAAACAGGCCAAGAGTCCGCGGCATCACCACTACTCCGAGCATGCCGCCGAGCAGCGCTGCAAGAACGGCCACTGTAAAAAATGAATGGTACAGGACCCACACGCGTTCCCTGGGCGAA
>JAKADD010000121.1 GCA_021820825.1 Bacillota bacterium | reverse complement strand
GGAAAGGAATCATCAGCCCCCCGCATCCGGCGGCCCTGTCCCCCGGAAAAGCGTCGACATGAATGCTGTGCAGACAGTACGGGCAGTGATTGCGACATCCCGTACGCAGAGGCAATACATCCGAATGACAAAATCGGCATCGGAAAGCCTCGTTGATGACAGTAAAACGCCTGCTCTCCATAACGCCCCCCAAACACGTTTTTCAACCGTGCGCACGCACTGCAAACAACCCAAGAGTCCGCGGCATCACCAGTACTCCGAGCATACCGCCGAGCAGTGCTGCAAGAACGGCCACTGTAAAAAATGAATGGTACAGGACCCACACGCGTTCTCTGGGCGAACCCAGCTCCGAGCGATAGAGTCTCTGGATCATCGTCGTCGCTGCAGTTGCGGCGATAATGAAGCCGCCTGCAAAAAGTATATTCGAAGGGAGCAGAGCAAGCAAATCAATACCAATCCCACGCCAGCCAACAGCGGATACAACCAGCGAAAACGCCAGCCCACCACTCACAGCGCGCAGAAAAAGCAGGAGCGAAACAATCGGGAAACCGCTGGGGGACTGTCCCAATAACCAGATCAGGACAATGATTCCGACTTGCAGGGCCGCATTGGCGAATGCGCTGCTGACAGTTTCTGAGATGCGGGTGTTTTGCGCGAGGGCCCGCTGCACAGCCTGGCTAAGATCGCTCTGCATCCAGTGCGGAACTGTGAGCGGCAGGACCAGGCCGATCACGACTCCCGCCATATAAAAGACAGCGAAAAACAGGGCTGTCCGCAGAGCGCGCCGGTACACTTCCTTTGTATTTACACGAGGTTTGAACAGCCGTGTCGACATTCCCTTATTTACCCCCTAGGGGAGCAGCGATAATCCAAATCAGGGCAGACTTTTATCACTGCTCCCCTAGAACATGCTATGTTGCGTCAGGGGAGCTTAGGACAGGCGCTCTGCGCTGGCCACTTTGCCGTAGCGTCCGGCGCCTCCTGAAATGAGTGTCATGTTGCCAGTGCGAGCCTGATCGATCTGCGCCGCGAGTTTTTCTCCCACAACACGAATCAGGTCTTCAACAGACACGTCATTCAGGATATTCATCTCTGTCTGGAAGGCTGCCAGCAGACTCTTGCGTTTCGCGGGTCCGAGTCCAGGCACAAACTGAAGAGGCACATGATGTCTGTAGGGAGGCCTGTGCAACGGCGATTGCGGCGTGTCGAGATCAGCCACCTTCTGAAGCCTGTTCCATACTCCCATCGTAAATCGCTGCGAACCACAATCCGGACAGCCAGCGGCGCCGTTTTCCCATAAGCGCCCGCAATTCTGGCACGCACTCAGGTGATATTTGCCAAGCGGCGGCCACAGCCCCACGTTGGCTTCGATCCGTTCTTCGCCTGTGCGCCGCAGGGCCGCGCTGTAGGCCCGAAAGGACGGCTCCCGCAAGCTTGCAATGTGGTACTCACGGGCGATTTTTGGCAGCGAATGCGCGTCGCTGTTGGTAACAAACGTTGTGGTCGCAAGTTCGGAGATGCGGTCGGCCATTTGCGTGTCTGACGACAGACCCAGTTCGACAGCCGATACCAGAGAAGGCGGCAGCATCTCTGCCATGTGGGCGACACAATTTCCATAGAGACCCTTGTGCGGAGTGAATGCGTGATTGACGATGACGATGCCGCCCTCCCCGTTCACTTCCGTCGCCAGGTCCGTCGCTGTCGTGCTCTGCGCCCGTTGTGAGGATAAATTCGGATTGGTTTGCCGGGCGCCGAGCCATCGGGAAAACTCCCCCAGTGTCTCAAGATCCGGAAAGAATACGCCAAAATGGGCCGCGCCCCCGCGCGGACCGCCGACCTCCACCTCGGCGCCAAGCAGCAGCGTCACTTTCCCCTCCCAGGAAAGCCCTCCTCCGGCAACGGGGTGGAGAACGCCTGCATCCACAAGCAGACGCAAATCGCGCAGCACAGGCGGCGTGACCGCGTCGATCAGACCGATCATGTCGATCCCTTTTTCATGAACCGCGTGTTCGACGACGCTCATGACTGTCAGTGACGGCGCAGCGGAAATTTTAATGGGTTCGTTTTGCGAAGCCCGTCCGATGTGTACGTGCCCGTCCACAAAAAAACGCCTGGTTGCGCTGTCTGTCATGGGATTTGCAGCCACCACAGCAATCCGACAAGCGTTTTGGCGTCCACCAGCGCGCCGTCGCGGATCATACGAGTCAGGGTGGAACGGTCGAAAGTGAGGCAATCGACAAACTCATCGTCGTCAGGCTGCGGTTCCCCCGCCTGTAAATCTGTCGCCAGATAGAGGTGCATCCGTTCATCGGAAAAACCTGGTGTGGAATAAAACGACATCACAAACTCCATTTTTCCTGCGGTGTATCCCGTTTCTTCCGCCAATTCGCGATGCGCGGCCTGCAACGGATCCTCTCCCCGTTCCAGTTTGCCGGCGGGCAGTTCCAGGGACAACTCGTTGATCGGGTAGCGAAACTGGCGCACCAGAACCACGGTATCAGGAGCGCTTTGCGCCAGCACAGCCACGGCGCCAGGATGTTCCACCACCTCTCGCGTGGCAATGCGCCCGTTTGGCAGTTCAACGCGATCGACCCGCATGGAAATGAACTTTCCTTCGTATACACGCTTTCCGTCTATCTTGTGCTCATGCAAAGTACAGCACCGTCTTTCCTCGGTTGCATAACCTTCCCCGACCGCCACATAGACATCAGCGTGGGGAGGATCAGCCATGCATGTATTTTATCACAAAAATAAATTCGCTCTCTCAGGGCGGGCCAAGGATGTACTGCATTTTATCCGGTCCATGGGGTGCGAGTCCGGCATAACTCTGCGCGCCGCACTGGCAGACAGGACAATCAGCCGCAGGATTCACTCTTATGTGCTCCGCGATGCAGAGCGCCTCAACTTGCCAGACCTTCCTGACCAGCGCCATCCTAACCGTCAATGAAGCGGTTCCGCTGACACCTTATGGATGCAAGCGGACGCCCCGCGCGACTGTCACGCGACTGCCGCAGAGTTTGACGGCACTCCTGTTGCAGGATACCATGGACAGGTGAGTCCATGTTCCGGGAGGAAGTACCGTGCGCATACGAGACAACTGCAAGCGAATTAGAGTTTATCGGGTATTTCGTATCGTCACGATGAGCCTTCTCTTCTTCTGGCAAATCTGGCGCTACCATAAAAAAGAACAGCGCCGCGGCAGCGCATTGCCTGACGCCGTATGGAACAGTTTGTGGCGCACCCAGGCGCGGACACTGCGCCAGACCGCCCTCGAACTGGAGGGCATGCTGATCAAACTGGGGCAGTTTTTGAGCGCGCGGGCGGATTTGATGCCGAAACCATTTATTGAAGAACTCGAACAGTTGCAGGATCGCATCAATCCAGTGCCCTACGCAGAAATCAAAAAACAGCTCATCGCCTCCTACGGAAGCAATCTGAGCATTTATTTCAAGTCCATCGAAGAAACGCCTCTTGCTGCGGCGTCGCTGGGTCAGGTGCACCTTGCCCTGTTGCCGACTGGAGAACAGGTCGCCGTTAAAATACAGCGCCCTGGCATCGAAAAGTTGATCTACGCCGATCTTACCGCGACCAAATTGGTCGTCTGGATGGCAGGTCAGTTCAAGGC
Source organism: Bacillota bacterium (assembly GCA_021820825.1). Next base: position 3,840 of record JAKADD010000121.1, on the reverse strand, counting down.
CGTTCGCGCCCGCGTCGATCTTCTGGCAATTCATGAGGAAGTGGCGCGCACGACACTCGAAGAACTCGACTACTATACGGAGGCGTCTCATCTCACGGAGTTCCGGCGCAATTTTGAGGGTAGACCGCGCATCAGAATCCCCACGGTGTTCACCGAACTGACGAGACCTCGCGTTCTTGTCATGGAATACGTGGAAGGAGTCAGAGTCACCGACGCCGCCTTCATGGCCGCGCACGGTCTGCAACCGAGCGACGTGGCCCGAAGGTATGTGCAGTCCTTCCTCTATCAGGTCATGGTGGACGGATTTTTCCATGCCGACCCTCATCCGGGCAATGTTCTGCTTCAGGAAAACGGTGATTTGGTCATTCTCGATTTTGGCATGATGGGACGCATTGATCAGGGAAACCGTGAAGGATTGCGCAACTTTTTGCGAGCGATTGTGGAGGAAGACGCCCGCAAGATGCTAACCGCGCTTCGCGACATGGGCGTGCTTGTCTTTCCCGAGGCAGACGCGGAAACCCTGTTTCAGTCGCTCTCCGAACTGATGAGCCCCTATTTTAGCAATCACTTGTTGGACAATATCAACGACGAAGTCATACAGCAGATTCTGAAGACGCTGCAGGCGTTCGTTTACGAACAGCCAGTTCAGTTGCCCTACCATCTTACCTTTCTGGGACGCGCCGCAAGCCTCATCGTAGGCGTTGCCACAGAACTGGACGGGCAAACGCCATTTTTGCGCATCATGCAGCCGTTTCTTCTTTCGGCGGGCCGTGAACAGACGCGTGAAAGTGCGGCGGGCAGTGCGCGAAACAGCGCCGCCCACTCCGAGTCTGATCTGTTAGGCGACATCGGACAGTTCTCCGATCTGCTGTCAGTCGATCGCATCGTAGCGATTTTACGGTTATTATGGCGACTGGCGAGTCCATTTCGGCAATTGCCGCAATCGCTGCTGGGCATAGCCGAACGACTGGCAACTGGTCACTTTCGCGTCGAACACATTCATGACACAATCCGCGCACATACTTTTCACCGTCTGATCAATCGCGTCGCATGGTTGATTGGCGCAGGATTTTTTGCCGTTCAGGGATGGTCTGCCCTCGCCGTCGGCCATCTTTTGCTGGCTGTTATCGGCGCGGCGGCGGCGCTCGCTTTCCTTGTGGCTGCAGTAAAAAACACTCAGGGAACCGAAGAAGCGTTCAGACGCGAACGTCAATCTCGCCGCTGACGCGAACAATGCGCAGCATCAGTTCGGCTGCGAGACACAGGTCGTCGAGAGAGATCCACTCTTCCAGCGTATGAATCTGGTGGTAACCGACAGCGATGTTGAGCACAGGAATCCCTTTCCCCGATACCACATTCGCGTCACTGCCGCCGCCGGTGGGCGCAAACATCGGAGTAATGCCCAATTCTGACATCGCCTGTTTGACAACCAGCCGCAGGGACGAATCCGCAGGCAAAGAGAACGCGGGGTAGCTGTCCTGCCACTCGACTTCTGCCGTAACGCCGTGGCGCTCCGCCGTATGCTGTAAAACCTCTGTCATGTGCCCGCACTGGGATTGCAGCTGCTCCGTGTCCAGGCTGCGCGCTTCCGCAAAAATTTCCACGAGATCGCAGACGATGTTGGTCGCAAATCCGCCCTTGATCTGCCCGATATTGGCCGTTGTGCGTTCGTTAACGCGCCCCATCCGCATGGCGCTGATCGCCTCCGCCGCGACCACAATGGCGCTGACTCCTTTTTCCGGAGCCACACCTGCATGGGCGGCGCGCCCGTGGACTCTGGCCTCCATCTTTGCCAGAGCAGGCCCTTCTGTCACGACGAAACCAAGCGGCCCACTGGAATCAAATACGAATCCGTACGCCGACTGCAACAGTTTGCGGTCAAGCGCTTTTGCACCCTGCAGTCCGACTTCCTCACAGACGGTGAACACAATTTCAAGCGGTGGGTGATCTTCCCCTGTCGCGGATAATACACGCAACATATGTAACAGACCTGCGACACCGGCCTTGTCATCCGCACCGAGAACGGTTTTGCCGTCGCTTGTGATGCGGTCAGCATGGCGAATGGGCTGCACGCCATGACCGGGAACCACAGTGTCCATGTGAGCCATCAGGAGCACGGTCGATCTGGCCGCATTGCCCGGAACGCGAATGATCAGGTTGCCGGAATTGCCGCCTACTATTTCAGCGGCCCCGTCTTCCTCCGCAAGATAGCCCAATTCTTCGGCGACGCCGCGGATATACGCGGCCATATTCGCTTCGTCACGGGAATGACTGCCGATGGATACAAGTGTCATGAAATCTGCGATCAGCCTTTCCCGGTCAATTCCCATTGCAGTTTCCATTTCATTCCGCCTCCATTCTACCCTTGTCCGCCCGGCAAACCTTACAGGGGCATGTTGCCGTGTTTTTTCGTTGGTCGCAGCTCCGCCTTGTTGCGCAGCATGTTCAGCGCATCCAGCAGTTTGGACCGCGTCTCCCGCGGATCGATGACGTCATCAATCATTCCTGCGGCGGCGGCGATGTACGGATTTGCGAACCGCTTTTTGTACTCCGCAATCTTGCGCGCGCGCATCGTCTCCGGATCGGCGCTCTGCGCAATCTCTTTCGCAAATATAATATTGGCCGCGCCTTCCGACCCCATCACGGCAACCTCTGCAGTCGGCCAGGCCAGCACAAGATCGGCCCCGATGGCTTTGGAATTCAGGGCAACATACGCTCCACCATATGCCTTGCGCGTGATCAAAGTGATTTTTGGCACCGTGGCTTCACTGTACGCATACAGAATCTTCGCTCCATGGCGTATGATGCCATGGTGTTCCTGCGAAATGCCGGGAATGAATCCGGTCACATCTTCGAATGTCAGCAAAGGAATGTTGAACGAATCGCAGAAACGGATAAAACGGGCAATCTTATCTGAAGAATCGATGTCCAGCCCGCCTGCCCGAAACTTTGGCTGATTGGCAATAATGCCTACGGTGTGACCTTGCATGCGCGCAAAACCGACCACCGCATTTCTCGCAAAGACCGGAGCCACTTCACAAAAATCGCTGTGATCCACCACGCGGTGAATCACTTCCAGCACATCGTAGACGCGAGTGCTGTCAACAGGCACCACCGACAGCAATTCTTCATTGTCTGAGACGTCCTCATCCGGATTCACCACTGGCGGACTATCCTTGTGACTGCTCGGCAAAAAGGACAACAGCCTGCGCACCATGGCGAGCGTTTCTTCTTCCGAAGCCCCCGTGAAATGCGCCACGCCGCTCTGCGTAGCGTGCACCCGCGCTCCACCCAGATCCTCTGAGGAGATCACTTCTCCTGTTACAGTGCCAATGACTTTGGGACCGGTGATAAACATCTGACTCGTCTGCTCCACCATAAAGATGAAATCGGTGATGGCTGGCGAGTAGACTGCGCCCCCTGCGCAGGGACCCATGATCACTGAGATTTGCGGCACCACTCCGCTGTAGATCGAGTTCCGGTGGAAGACGTGGCCATAGCCGTCCAGCGAGACGACGCCCTCCTGGATGCGCGCCCCTCCCGAGTCGTTGAGGCCGATAATCGGAGCCCCGTTCCTGGCTGCCAGATCCATCAAACGGGCAATCTTCTGCCCGTGCATTTCTCCTAACGCACCGCCAAACACCGTGAAATCCTGGGCAAATACATACACCGCGCGGCCATCTATTTTACCCCAGCCTGTGACGACGCCTTCAGCAGGCGCTGCGATCTCGGCCATTCCAAAATTGGAGCCGCGATGTTCCACAAACGCTCCGATTTCACGGAACGATCCCTCGTCAAGCAGCAGATCAATCCGTTCCCGAGCGGTGTATTTCCCTTTTT
>JAKADD010000120.1 GCA_021820825.1 Bacillota bacterium | reverse complement strand
CCACCGGACACTGATCAAGCCTCACTGCAGACGTCAGGAACGTCGCTGAGCGGATGATCATTCCATCACCCGCTTCCTATACCAGCGCATTGTGCAACACGGCGTCCATATGCTGGACAAATACAAACTCCAGGTCATTGCGCACACTCAGCGGGATGTCTTCGATATCTTTCTGATTCTCATGCGGCAACAGAATCTTGCGAATGCCCGCACGGTGAGCGCTCAGACATTTTTCCTTGACTCCGCCGATCGGAAGCACGCGTCCACGCAGAGTAATTTCACCCGTCATGGCAACCCCCTTGCTTACAGCGCGTCCTGTGAGCGCGGAAGCAAGCGCCGTAGCGATCGTGATTCCGGCAGACGGACCATCCTTGGGAATGGCTCCCTCAGGAACATGGATATGAATGTCGTGCGTTTCGGTGAAATCCTGCGGGATCTCCAATTCGTCCGCGCGCGAGCGGATGTAGGAGAGGGCCGCCTGCGCCGACTCTTTCATCACGTCGCCCAGTTGCCCGGTGATGGTCAGTTTTCCTTTTCCCGCAACCGACGACACTTCGATTGCCAGCGTGTCGCCGCCTGCTTCTGTCCATGCCAGACCGGTGGCGACGCCCACCTGGTCTTCCGTTTCAGCCAAACCGTAACGATAGTGGTACGCGCCCAGAAATGTCGCCAGATTTTTCATTGTAATGGTCACACGTTTTTTTTCTCCCGCAACGATCATTTTCGCCGCTTTGCGACAGAGTGCAGCGATCTGCCGTTCCAGGTTTCGGACGCCCGCTTCACGCGTATACTCTCGGATGACCCTGAGCATGGTCTCCTCGTTGATGACCAGTTTGTCCTTGCCGAGGCCATGCGCCTTACGCTGTTTGGGCAGCAGATAATCGATCGCAATACGCAATTTTTCGAGTTCCGTGTACCCCGAAACATAGATTGTCTCCATGCGGTCAAGCAGTGGCTGGGGGATGCCGTGCACCGTGTTTGCGGTGGTGATGAACATCACTCTCGACAAATCATACGGCAACTCAATATAGTGATCGCTAAAAGTGTTGTTCTGCTCTGGATCCAGCACTTCCAGCATCGCCGCAGCGGGATCGCCGCGAAAATCCGATGCCATCTTGTCGATCTCATCCAGCAAGAAGACAGGGTTCAGTCTGCCCGCTGTTTTCATACCCTGTATGACCCGGCCTGGCAGAGCGCCAACGTATGTCCTGCGATGCCCGCGAATTTCCGCTTCATCGCGCACACCACCCAGAGACACGCGCACAAATGCGCGATCGAGAGCGCGGGCTACGGATTTGGCCAGTGAGGTCTTGCCTACTCCCGGCGGCCCCACCAGGCACAGGATCGGACCCCGATGCTCTCCGACAAGTTGCTGCACCGCCAGGTATTCGACGATCCGTTCCTTGACCTTTTCCAGTCCATAATGGTCTTCGTCCAGCACGCCCTTTGCCCGCACAATGTTAACCGACACAGTCTCGGCAGGACCCCATGGAAGTGCGAGCAGCCAGTCCACGTAAGTCCGGACGACCGAACCTTCCGCAGACGATTGGGGCATTTTTTCCAGGCGCTCAATTTCTTTTTCTACGCGTTCGCGAACAGCATCCGGCAGGATTCGGGACTCGACCTGTTCCCGCAGTTCCTCGGCTTCGCCCAGACGCCCCTCTTTATCACCCAATTCTTTCTGGATCGCCTTCATCTGTTCGCGCAGATAATATTCCTTTTGCGTACGCTCCATCTGTTTGCGGACGCGCTGACTGATTTTCTTTTCGAGTTCCAGTATCTCCCGTTCATCAGACAGAATCTGCAGCAATGATTCCAGTCTTTTTGTCACGTCAATCGCTTCCAGAATGGCCTGCTTGTCCTTCATCTTCAGCGACAGATTCGACGCGATGGCGTCCGCCAGACGGCCCGGATCCTCAATGTCTGCCACGGCGGCGTGAATTTCCGGACTGTGTTTCTTGGAAAGTTTCAAAAACTGTTCAAATTGTTGTGTCACCGCGCGCACTAGGGCGTCCATTTCGGGATTCCGGCGTTCCGCTGCATCCAGTATCTCAGCCTTTACCTCGAACCACTCGCTGTCATCGATAAATTCCAGAATCCGAGCGCGTTTCAATCCTTCGACGAGAACCCGAATCGTACCATTGGGCAATTTCATCATCTGTTTTACGCGGGCGAGTGTTCCGATCGCATAAATCTCATCCTGAGCCGGATCGTCAACCTGCGTATCCATCTGTGTCGCCAGTAGTATCAGATGATCCTCAACCATCGCCTTATCCAACGCGCGCACCGATTTTTCACGGCCCACATCCAGATGCAGAACCATCGCCGGATACACAAGCAGGCCGCGCAGCGGGAGCAGCGGCAATACACGCTCCGTAGTCAAATCTCCCTGACCCATTTGTCTGCACCCCCACATCCCTGTCACTGTGCATTTTAGCGGACTTGCATCCCTTTGTCTAACGCAAAGCGACGCCATGACCGTGTGCCTGAATGGCATACCGTCATAGCATCGCCTGTGAACAACAGGATATTCAGACGTTTCCCTGCGCCGCCGCCGATGTCGGCAGAGACATTGTGGGTGAGTACGCGGAACCGACTGGTTCCACAGCTGCGTCGCGCAGCAGTGAACAGGACAGCGCATCCTCAAGCCTTGAGGCCAGCACAATGTCGACGTCACTAAAACGATGCAGACGCTCCTGGTCATTGTCCGCGGGAATGATGACTCTACGCGCGCCCGCGAGCCGGGCGGCCTCCACTTTTGCAGAGACACCGCCAACGGGACGAACCGATCCATAAATAGAAATCTCACCTGTCATGGCCACCCTGTTATCGACGGGTATTCCGGTCACCGCAGAATAGATGGCAACGGCCATGCTGACTCCGGCCGACGGGCCGTCAACAGGTGTGCCGCCAGGAAAATTCACATGCACATCGTAATCGGCGAGATTCACAGGCAGGCAGCGACGAAGCGCGGTCACAACATTGTCAATCGAACTGCGAGCGGTGCTCCTGCGCCGCAAAACACGCCCTCCGCCGCCCAGTTCCTCTTCGTCGATCACTCCTGTTACCGATACCGCGCCGTGACCAGAAACCCGGGCCACCACTGCGGTGGCCTCCACCTCCAGCAGCATGCCTGAAGTGGGGCCATAAACAGCAAGACCATTGACCACCCCTACCTGCGGTTTTTCAGGCACTTTGCGTTCTGGACGCGGTGCAATCTGACTGCTGTGCACCACCCATTCCACGTCTTCGCGGGTGATTTCCGTACGTTTCTCCGCCAACGCAATGCCAGCCGCAATCTGCACAACATTGACTGCTTCCCTGCCGTTGGCGGCATGTCTTGTCACGACCTCAACCGCGGTAGGAAACATCGCGAAGCGAATCTTTTCAGAGGCTCTCTGGACAATCACAGCAATTTCCTCAGCATTGAGTGGTCGAAAAAAGATTTCCAGGCAACGGGATCGAATGGCTGGCGGAATATCCTGCGGACTTCTTGTCGTGGCGCCGATCAGGCGAAAATCCGCTGGCAAACCATTTTGGAACATGTCGTGAATGTGCAGCGGTATGTTGCTGTCGTCCTGATTGTAATAGGCGCTTTCAAAGAATACCCGGCGGTCCTCCAGAACCTTCAGAAGTTTGTTCATCTGAATGGGATGCAATTCGCCGATCTCATCGATAAACAGCACACCCCCGTGCGCCTTGGTCACCGCTCCCTGCTTCGGTTGCGGAATCCCCGCGACGCCCATGGCTCCCGCCCCCTGGTAGATCGGATCGTGCACGGAACCAATCAGCGGGTCGGCAATCCCCCGTTCATCAAAGCGAGCTGTGGTGCCGTCGAGTTCGCAGAACACCGCCGCTGGCAAAAATGGTGAACCGGGCGTCCGTTTGGCCTCCTCCAGTATGACACGGGCGGCAGCCGTCTTGCCCACGCCAGGCGGACCATAGATGATCACATGTTGTGGGTTGGGCCCGCAAAGAGCCGCCCGCAGCGTGCGCAATCCATCTTCCTGCCCGATGATGTCTCCAAGGCATGTCGGTCGCGTTCGCTCCGACAACGGTTCTGAGAGAGACACCGCACGCATCTTGCGCAACCGTTCCAGTTCTCTGGTAGATTCCCTGTCCACGGTCACTCTGTTATGTTGCTGGGTGCGCATCATGTTTAAAAAGTAGAGACCCACAATCCCTGCAAATATAACCTGCACAACCGCCAGTACAATCAGGCTGGAATTCATTCGCATCCCCCTCCGAAGCTCACATGTTTTACTAAGTATGGCCAAAGCTACGAAAAGTTAAACGACCATTCCAGTGCTCACTGGGGTCGGCATTCTGCCGTGCAAATCCGGATCGAGCCGCCATCCGTACACAGCAAAAAAGCTGCCGAAGGTTTCTCGGCAGCCGGAGGGCCGGGTGGTTCGAAAATGTGTATGCTGTGCTTGCTGTGCCTGCTCGGCCGGGATCGTATGCTGCGCCGCTGCTCAAACACGGCTACGCCGAACTCGCCTCGGCGCAGCATACGATCCCGGCCGAGCATGGTTACACCTCATACAGGAGGCGCGGCAACGGCATTAAAACATTAAAGCATTAAAGCTGAAGTCTATTGCATAGTTTCTTCAACGTCGTTTTCTCTACTCCGTTTTCTCTACTCCGTTTTCTCTACTCCGTTTTCTCTACTCCGTTTTCTCTACTCCGTTTTCTCTATTTCATTTTCTCTAAGCCGTTTCTTCTTTTTTCTTCTTCTTGCGGCTATCGGAGGCAGGTTCGGAATCAACGACCAGAATGGGTTCTTCCCTGTTCACGACCGTTTCTCGCGTCACGATACAACGCTTCACATCAGTGCGCGCAGGCAGTTCGTACATCACTTCGAGCATGATACCCTCAATGATAGCCCGCAGTCCCCGTGCGCCTGTATTACGTTTGATGGCTTCTTTTGCAATTTCCGTCAGTGCTTCGTCGGCGAATTCCAGTTCCACGGAATCCATGTCCAGAAGTCGTTGATACTGCTTGACAAGAGCATTTTTCGGCTCCGTCAGAATCTGTTTCAGGGCCGGTTCGTCAAGCGCTTCGAGAGTGGTAATGACAGGCAGCCGTCCCACAAACTCCGGAATCAGCCCGTAGCGCAGCAAATCCTCCGGGAGCACCTTGGCCAGAATCTCCGCATCCTGAACCTGCGCTCGCCCCTCTTCACTCGTACCGAAGCCGATCACTTTCTTGCCCAGTCTGCGTTTGATGATCGGCTCCATGCCGTCAAACGCGCCGCCGCAGATGAACAGGACGTGACTTGTATCGATCTGGATAAACTCCTGATGGGGATGCTTGCGCCCCCCCTGTGGCGGAACGCTGGCCACGGTGCCTTCCAGGATTTTTAGCAGCGCCTGCTGAACACCCTCACCTGAAACATCTCGTGTAATCGACGGGTTTTCGGATTTGCGCGCGATCTTGTCGATTTCATCGATGTAGATGATGCCCTTCTCAGCCTTCTCCACATCGTAATCGGCCGACTGAATGAGCTTGAGAAGAATATTCTCCACATCTTCCCCCACATACCCGGCCTCAGTCAGAGAAGTGGCGTCGGCGATGGCAAAGGGAACGTTCAGAATCCGCGCGAGCGTTTGGGCCAACAGCGTTTTTCCCGAACCTGTGGGACCGATCAGCAGTATATTGCTCTTTGACAGTTCCACATCTTCGTTTTTGGCGCTCGTGTTGATTCGCTTGTAGTGATTGTACACCGCCACCGCAAGCGATTTTTTCGCGCGCTCCTGTCCAATCACATACGAATCCAGAATGTTTTTGATCTCCGTCGGTTTCGGAACATCCTTCAGTTCAAACTCTTCCTCATCGCCGAGTTCCTCCTCGACGATCTCGTTGCAGAGTTCAATGCACTCATCACAAATATACACCCCAGGACCCGCTACGAGTTTGCGCACCTGATCCTGGGTTTTCCCACAGAACGAGCACTTTAGCTGTCCTTTGTCATCGTTAAACTTAAACACGGGTAATCCCTCCTCATTTAAGGTCCGGGCGCAGTATCACCTCGTCAATCAGACCATAAGCCTTCGCCTCTTCGGCGCTCATCCAGTTGTCACGATCAGTGTCCACCTCGATCTTCGCGAGCGGTTGACCTGTGCGTTCCGCATAAATGAGGTTCAGCTTATGCCGCGTCTTTAAAATCCACTCCGCATGGATTTTAATGTCCGACGCCTGCCCTCTTACGCCGCCAAGTGGCTGATGGATCATGATCTCACTGTTGGGAAGCGCAAACCGTTTCCCCTTGCCGCCCGCCGTCAATAACAGCGATCCCATACTGGCGGCAAGACCCACGCACATTGTGGACACCTGCGGTTTGATGAACTGCATCGTATCAAAAATAGCCATGCCCGCGGTAATTGACCCTCCTGGGCTGTTGATATACAGACTGATGTCCTTGTCAGCGTCTTCGGAGGCCAGAAAGAGCAGTTGGGCAACGACGGAATTGGCTACGTAATCATCAATCGGCGTGCCAATAAAGATGATCCTGTCCTTCAGGAGCCGGGAATAAATATCGTATGCCCGTTCACCGCGGCTTGTCTGTTCAATAACCATTGGAACCAAGTTCATACACTAACCCTCCTATATCCCACCATGACGCTGAATCATAAGGAAAAAACAAGGCATCCCTCACATGCCTCATCGTCTCTTGATCCCATTTTACACAATCTCAGGCGCGAACGCTATGGTCGATCAGAAACTCCACAGCCCTGCGCGATTGAATTTGCGACCTGAGACCCGGCAATCCAGGATCTTTGTCCATGAGCAATTGTTTGACGTAATCGAAATCCATTTGTGCAGAATCGGCGATCTTCTGCACTTCCAGATCGAGTTCAGATTCCGTGACTGCGATATTTTCAGCCTTTACCACCGCTTCTATCACCAAAGCGGTTTTCACGCGTTTTGCGGCCTCATCACGGAACTGGGCGCGGATTTCGTCCATAGCTGTTCCAGTAAATTCCTGATAAGCGTCGAGCGGGATGCCCTGCGCCTCAAGACGCGACTCAAATTCCTTGACCTGGGAGTCAATCTCCTGATTGATCATCGGAGCGGGAATGTCCACCTCGGCCGCCGCCACCACTTTGTCAAGCACAGTGGTTTCTACATAATGGTGATGTTCATGCTCTTTTTGGTGCTCCAGGTTGTGCGCCAGATCCGCTTTCAGTTCTTCAAATGTCTCAAATTCGCTGATGTCCATGGCAAACTCGTCATCGAGTTCGGGAAGCGCCTTGCGCTTGATGTCGTGGACATGCACCTTGAAAGTCGCTTCCTTGCCCGCAAGGAACTTGACATGATACTCCTCCGGAAAGGTAACCGTGAGTTCCCGGTCGAAACCAGCCTGAATTCCGATCAGTTGCTCTTCGAAGCCGGGAACGAACGTGCCGGAGCCCAGTTCCAACTGGTAATTTTCCGCTTCGCCGCCCTCAAACGTTTCACCGTCGACATAACCGATAAAA
>JAKADD010000119.1 GCA_021820825.1 Bacillota bacterium | reverse complement strand
GCGCGGCGCCGTCCGGGTACCGATTGAGCTCCCCCAGCATCCCGGCAATGGCGGCCAGAGCCTTGGGCGACGGTCCAATCGGATTTTCATTGGAAGCGAGCTTGTCGACTGCGGATAAGCCAAACTCCTTCTGGACATCCTCAATCGGACGTCCGGGCACATATGGCCTGATCCGCTGCAATTGGGGCCGCACCTGAGACAGTAGACGCTGCGCTACGCTTTTTTGCGCAGATTGTTGTTGTTCATCTTCTGCCACTCGTATCCCGCCCCCTCTGGCACATGTTTTTTGCTACAATGTAACACAGACTGGACTGCGAGCAAAGATCAATTGCAGATCAATCGCAGAAATTTTGGGGGCGAATCGATGAGCATCACCCTGAGTGCAATCCAGGAGGCCAGAGAACGCCTGCATAAAGTGATCGAACGGACTCCGCTTGATTACTCGCAGACACTGAGCCAACTGACCGGCAATCATATCTATCTGAAGCTGGAGAATATGCAGCGCACCGGATCGTTCAAGATTCGGGGAGCGTACAACAAAATTTCCACGCTCGCAGAACAGGAGCGCAAGGCGGGGGTTATCGCCGCATCCGCCGGAAACCACGCGCAAGGCGTCGCCTATGCCGCCCGCATGCTGGGCATTCCCTGTGTGATCGTCATGCCTGAATCTGCATCGCTTTCAAAGGTCGAAGCCACGCGCGGATACGGCGCGCAGATCGTGCTGCATGGGCAGAGTTACGATGACGCGTACGCAAAGGCGTGTGAGTTGCGCGACGACACGGGCATGACGTTCATACACGCTTTCGACGACGAACACATCATTACAGGCCAGGGCACCCTGGGGCTGGAACTGCTGGAACAACTGCCCGACCTCGACGCGATTGTCGTACCGATTGGAGGCGGCGGCCTGATCGCCGGAATCACCATCGCCGCCAAAACGATCAATCCCGCCATCCAGATCTATGGCGTCGAGGCCTCAGGGGCGGCCTGCTTCCGAACGTCACTCGACCGCCATGAGTTGACGACGCTGCACAGCGTATCTACCATCGCAGACGGCATTGCCGTGAAACGACCAGGCGCGCTCCCCTGGGAAACCGTGCGCGAAGCGCTGGACGATGTATGGCTCGTGGAGGATGAAGATATCGCGCGGGCGATGGTGCTGCTCCTTGAGCGCTCCAAAGTGGTCAGCGAAGGGGCCAGCGCGGCGGCGGTCGCGGCGGTCATGAGAGGCAATCTGCCGCACCACGGCAAGCATGTGGCCGTCGTCCTTTCTGGGGGCAACGTCGACGTTATGTTGCTGTCACGGATCATTGAGCACGGACTTGTTGCAGCTGGCCGACATGTGCGGTTTGTGACCACTGTGCCCGACCGCCCTGGTTCACTGGCGTCTCTGGTGACTGCGGTTGCACAGGCAGGCGCCAACGTCGTGTCCATAGAGCACCACCGTTTGGGGCAGGCTCTCGTGCTCGGACAGGTGGAGGTGGAACTGGCGGCGGAAACTCGCAATGAGGCGCACATCCAGGAATTGTGCACGCGTTTTCGAACGCTCGGTTATGAATTTCAGATGCGCTGACAGCGCTAGGGGAGCAGTGATAAAGTCCGCGATGCAGGCGCAGTGATTTGGATTATCACTGCTCCCCTAGGCGTTCCGTCACAGTCACAGGAGGCACGATTAACAATGCGCAATCGCGACAAAGAAGCGACCCATAGACGCATCCTGGATGCAGCGATGGACGTATTTTCTGAAAAGGGCTATACGAACGCGTTGATCGATGATATCGCCAAGGAATCAAAGACGTCCAAAGGGGCCTTCTATTTCCATTTTCCAAGTAAGAAGGCGATTTTTGAGGCGCTGCTGCAAACCCTTGTGCAGCGCATTGTTCGCGATGTCGAAGACGCGATCGACTCCCGTCACGGCGCAATTGACAAGATTGAAGGAGCGCTGCACACAGTTCTTGGAACATTCTCAAGGCATGAAAAAGCAACCCGGCTCCTGTTTGTGGAGGCGACCGGCCTTGGCAAGATATTCGATCAGCATGTCTACGCGGCGCATCGCCAATTCGCCAATCTGATCGCGAAACATCTGCAAACCGCCGTGGACGATGGCTCCATCATGCCGGTTGACGTGGAACTCACCGCCTACGCATGGCTGGGCGCGATCCATGAAGCCCTGTTCATGACCCTGCTGAGTCCCGAGAAGCGATCTCTGGACAGTCTGACGGATCCCCTCTGTTCGTTGCTGGTGAATTCCCTGCGCCGTCAGTGATCATTCGCAAATCCTTGACATCGCCGCAATCAAATGATTCAATATCTATATCTTATAATTTTATAATATAAGAATAGAAGGGGATTTTGGTTTGCGAACTCTGCATATTCTGCTCTCGACACTGGCCGGATTATTATCGTTGGCGATTGTTGCGCTTGGCTGGTTGACTGTGCGTCACGCGTTTCTGGCGTCTCCGATTCTAAACTACGAAATTCTCTCGGGCATACCTGTCCATGTTGTCGTTTCTCTCACTCCCTTTGGCGGGCTGTTTCTTTGTATGCTCGGTATCGTCGGGGTGCTCGCCGCCGTGTACGGAATCGGCTATGGTCAACAATACGAATCGCGTCGCTACGGTGTCTGGCTGGATGTCGGACTGCTCGGCTTTCTGCTTTCCATGGCGGCGGTTTTCGTAGCCGCGAACGTATTCACATTTATCCTGGCCTGGGAACTCATGTCCATCGTCTCCTATTTGCTGGTCGTCTATGATCACCATGATCGCGAAAGCGTCAAATCCGGGCTGATCTACGCGTCCATGACACAACTCGGCGCCGCCTTTTTGCTGGCGGCGTTTTTCATCCTGCACGCCTATACCGGCAGTTATGAGTTCGCGGTATTCGCAAGGTCGGCCAGTACAATTCCCCCTATGGCGCAAGATCTGGTGTTTCTCAGCGCCTTCGTTGGTTTTGCCGCCAAAGCCGGCGTCATGCCGCTTCATATCTGGCTGCCAAGAGCGCACCCGGCTGCTCCCAGCCATGTGTCGGCGCTCATGTCAGGCGTCATGATCAAAACCGCTTTATATGGATTCCTGCTTGTGAGCGTGTTTTGGCTCCACGCTCCCTTTCTATGGTGGGGCGTCCTGGTTGCCGGAGCGGGCGCAGTCAGCGCCTTTCTGGGAGCGCTTCACGCGGGCCAGGAAACGAATCTGAAACGCATTCTCGCCTACAGCAGCATTGACAATATGGGGCTGCTCTTTCTCGGAACAGGAATGACGCTGATCGAATTGGCGCTTCAGCAACCCGTGCTGGCAGGATTCACCCTGACGGCGACGATCTATCAGGCCTTCAGTCACGCCTTCTTTAAAAGTCTGCTTTTCCATGGTGCAGGGGCGGTGATCCATGCGACTCACACCGCCTCCCTGAACAGGTTGGGCGGCCTGATCAAAACAATGCCGTGGACAAGCGCCTTGATCCTCGGCGGCCTGTTGTCATTCTCAGCCCTGCCCCCCGGAGGCGCGTTCGTCAGCGAATGGATGCTGTTTTCGGCGTTCGCCCGCAGCGCCGCTGTTCAACTGCACAGCGTCGTGGGCGCCGTTGCGATGCTTGCGTTGTTGGCGTTTTTCACGACCGGAGCGTTGACTGTGTTTAGCGCGCTGCGCATCTTTGGCGTCGGTTTCCTCGCCGACGCCAGATCTGAGGGCGCGGCAAAAGCACGGGAGGCCCCCATTACGATGCGCATCAGTCTCGCAATGGGGCTGCTCGTAATCATCGCAGCCGGCGTATGGCCTCCCGCCGCAGTCAATTTTATTGCAAGCGGCTTACCGCAGTCTCTGCAGTTCCACGCATGGAGGCTGTGGTATGGGTTCGATCCGCATCTGTCCATGTGGTCGATTCCCATCCTGTATACGGCTATCGCCGCAGCGGCGACGCTCGCATGGCTGCTGCCGCGACTGTATCTGGGGCGGACGGACGTTACGCGTGTCCAAACATGGACGTGCGGCGGAAAACGGTCACCCGCCATGTCATACACGGCGTCCGGATTTTCCCAGCCCGTCCAGCGCGTCTTTCACGCGGCCGCGTTGCCGCTCGCCATACGCTACCTGTACCGCCCGCTGTGGCAGTTGGTGCTCAGCACGACAACCATTTTTCGAAGGGTGCAAAATGGTCACGTACGAGCATACCTCCTGTACCTGTTCATGACGTTGCTCGTTCTTCTGGTGGTGGCGCGATGAAGGGAATCATCATAACGGCAGCGCAGATGATCGCGATTATTCTCTTGTCGCCGCTGTTACAGGGCGTCATCAGAAAGACCAAGGCCGTGATGCAAGGCCGCCAGGGACCTGCCGCTCTGCAGCCTTATCGAGATCTGAGAAAACACTGGGCAAAGAGCTCCGTCCTGTCTGATTCATCCTCATGGATCACCAGTCTCGGGCCCTACCTTCTGGCCGGGGTGACGGTGTGTGCGGCGGCCGCCCTCCCGGTGGCGACTTTCTCTTCCGAACTTCTCATCGCTGGAGGAAGTGTTTTTGTCCTGTTCTACTTACTCACAGGCGCAAGGTTTTCGCTTGTGCTCATTGGACTTGACTCGGGAAGCGCGTTTGCGGGCATGGGGGCCAGTCGGGACCTGCTGTTTGCAGTTATGGCCGAGCCCACAGTTTTTCTGGCGCTTTTGGCGGTGGGACTGACGGCGACACCAGTTTCTCTGCCGGGGATTGGCCTGCCTCTTGAGCAGCACCTGGGCCTGTTTTTCAGTCCTACGCGCGTGTTGGCCATGGTGGCGGTGTTTCTCGTTGCACTCGCGGAGACCGGACGACTCCCTGTCGACAACCCGGACACGCATCTCGAATTGACCATGATCCACGAAGGCCTCCTTCTGGAACTCACGGGGCGCCATCTTGCCCTCGTTACATGGGGAGCCTACATCCGCCAGATGTTGTGGTTTACCATTCTGATCGATGTGTTCTTTCCCTGGGGCATTACGTCAGGAACCGGCGTAATGGCAATCGCCTACGGATTTCTGCTTTGGGTCGTAAAGTGTCTGCTTCTGGCCGTCATCGTGGCTTTCATCGAAAGTGTATCCGCCAAAATGCGCATCTTCATGGTTCCGCGTTATCTGAGTTTCGCCCTGCTCCTGGCGATGGCGGCGCTGCTGGCTGATACGGTTCTGTAATACAGTTTTGTTGCGAAAGGGTGGCTATCCATGCAAGTCTGGTTTGACTTTCTGACGATCGCCTTAATTGGGAGCACGAGTTGGCTGATTGCTGTCCGCTACATCGTATCGGCCATCCGGTGGCTGTCGTTTCAATCCGTCATGCTGGCGCTCTATACGGTTGCCCTGGCGGTTCAGTCCGGCCGTCCTGAACTGTACTGGATCGCCGGCGCGACGCTGCTGGTGAAGGCGTGGTCAATCCCGTACATCCTGTATCGCGCTTTGCGTCATGTCGGCGTCGATCGACAGGCAGAAAAAGCCTTTGGCCGTGATTTATTGATTGTAGGTGTATTGGCCATGTGGTTGATCGGCTACTACGTCACGCCGCAACTGGACGCCGCGCAAGGGCCCAATCTCTATTTGTCCGTGGCCATAGGCATGCTTCTGAGCGGCGTGCTCATCATGATCACCCATCAGAAAGCCATGATGCAAGGCATTGGCCTTATCGTGATTGAAAACGGCCTGTTCCTGGCGGCTCTATCGACCAGTCTGGGCATGCCGTTCATGGTTGACATCGGCATTTTCCTCGATGTGCTGGTCATCGTCGTGTTGATTGCCGCCTTGACCCTGCGTATGGATGAGCAGTTTTCCAGTATGAACATCGAGAAATTGAAACGATTGAGAGGGTGACCGACATGTTGCCGATTTTAGTGGTGGCCGTTCCCCTTCTGACGTCGTTTGGATGCGCCGTGTCCAGACGCCCGCATCATAGAGAGATGGTTCATCTGCTTGGCAGTGTTGTCTCCATCACTGTTACCCTGTGGCTGGTATGGAAAGTGACCGCGCTCGGCGCATATTCCGCATTGGGGCATTTTTTCTTTATCGATCCGCTCAGCGCTCTCATACTGCTCATCACCGGCGTCGTCTCCTTCACAGCCGCCTTGCACTCCATCGGCTATATTCGCCAGGAACTGCGGCGCGGCGAACTCAAAGGCGCGCAAACGCGAAGTTATTATGCGTGGTTTCACGGATTCGTGGCAACCATGTATTTTGTTCCGATGGTCAATAACCTGGGTATCGCATGGGTCGCGATCGAAGCGACCACGATTGCGTCTGCGTATCTCGTGGCTCTGTACAGAAGCGCAGAAGCCCTGGAGGCGGCCTGGAAGTATCTGATTCTATGCAGCGTTGGCATCGCGTTTGCTCTCCTGGGCCTCATTGTTCTATATGGTTCCTCTATAAATGTGTATGGATCCGCCAGCAATCGCCTGGACTTTACGTTTTTGGACCAGGCAACGCGACCGTTGCCCATGCATCTGCTTCTGCTTGCCTTCGTTCTTGTTCTGGTCGGATACGGAACCAAGGTAGGATTGGCGCCCATGCACTTCTGGCTGCCGGACGCTCACAGTCAAGCCCCATCGCCGATCAGCGCCATGCTGTCAGGCGCATTGCTCAGCACCGCATTGTATGCAATTCTACGCATCGTGATCATTGTTGATCGCGCGGGCGGCGGCTCTTTTGTGTCGCATGCCACTCTCGCATTTGGGTTATTGTCCCTTGTGGTCGCATTTCCGTTTCTGCTCCTGCAAAATGATATCAAACGCATGTTAGCTTTCTCCAGTGTGGAGCAAATGGGAATCCTCGTCTTTGGAATCGGAATTGGCGGTCCTGCCGGACTCCTGGCAGTGGTGTTGCAGATGTTCAACCACGCCATGACCAAGTCCACGCTGTTTATGGCAGCAGGCAATTTTGTGCAATACCACGGCACAAAAACCATGCGGCGAATGGGTGGGGGTTTAAGCAAATTCCCCTTTACAGGCACAGTGTTCCTCATTGCCACAGTCGCCTTGGTGGGCGCTCCTCCATTTGCCCTCTTTACCAGCGAATTTGCACTGGCTGCCGCCGGATTCGCAAATAAGCATGCTGTTGTTACGATCATTTTTCTGTTTCTGCTCGCCGCCATGTTTGGCGTGGTCATTTACCAGGCTGGCCGCATCCTGTTCGGTAAAGCGCCCGGACACGAAAGACGCGTCGCAATAGACCCGTGGACCACCTGGCCGCTGCTCATACCGCTGTCGTTTGTGGTTGTGCTCGGTGTGTTTATACCGCACTCGCTGCAGTTGCTCTTCCATCAGGCAGCGCTGGTGCTGGGAGGGAGAACGCCCTGATGAAACCAAAGATTGTCACCGCATCGCCGCAGGAACTGGGAATTTTGTGCGACCGCTATGGTCAAGCCGGGTATCGGCTTGTAACAATGGTTGCCACAGACGAACGGGAACTGCGAGGGTCTTTTGTTCTACGTTACTTTATGGTGGCTGGCAGCGAGAACGAGATCCTGGAATGCCAGACCGCCGTTCCTGCAACCGATCCA
>JAKADD010000118.1 GCA_021820825.1 Bacillota bacterium | reverse complement strand
CTTCGATCATCTGCGCGCGCTGTTCTTCACTGCGGCGCATCATGGCGTGCAATTCCGCATTCATCTCCTTCAGTTGCTCCAGTTCCGTAACCTGCGACTCCTGCATCTCCTGCATTTTTGTAAACTCGGCCAGCAGCGTCTCATGATCCTGTTTCGCCCGCGCTTCCTGACTGTCAGCCACCAGCGAAGTCTGACGCAGGACAATGGATGACACGCCAACGCTGGTGACATTCATATAACTATTGACGATCAAGACAAATACAACCGCATTCGCAAAACCGATCAGGGGAATGAGGGTCACAAACGTGAACAGGATGACGAGCGGATTAGTCAGGAACTTTACTGGCCAGGGCAGGATAAAGCGATCAAGATATTTGTAGAATTTGCCCAACAGACATTCATCTCCCCAAGCGTATTGTTAGAATATGCATTTGCATCATAGCACACGCCAAAGTTGTTGCACGACTGCGAATTTTCTCCCAATGATTGCAGGGGAGAGGTCAGGCAGACTGGTTTCACACAAAAGCGGCGCCCATCCCGCGAGCGGAACAGGCGCCTCCCTATTTCACTGCCGCTTCTTCACCGCCGCTTTGCCTGATACGGGCCGTCGATCAGGACGCCTGTCCGTTAAATGTCATAATCCACATCGACATGCCTACGATCGTCGCCACAAACAGCAACCCTGCAAGCAGCCCCAAAACCTGCCATGGCGGTCCATCGTCAGATTCAGTCACATGCATGAACATAAACAGTTGCACGAAGATCTGCAACACCGCAAGGCCCAGGATGATAAACAGCGCGGTGCCAAACTGCGCAACATGCGCAAAAACAATCCACATCGAGAAGGCTGTGAGAATAATCGACATGATGTAGCCGATGATCCCTTTCCAGGGAAACCGCTCTTCGTGGCGGTGCGCGAAGCCGCGTTTACTCTCAGGTGTGTTCAGCATTATTTAATCACCCCCGTGAGATACACAACTGTGAAGATAAATACCCACACAACATCGAGAAAGTGCCAGTACAGATTGACGACGAACACCTTGCGGGCCGTGGCGGCTGTTATCCCGTACCTGAGAAGCTGGATGACAATCGCCAGCATCCATACAATGCCAAGCGACACGTGAGCGCCGTGCGTGCCGACAAGCGTATAGAACGCGGACAGAAAGGCGCTGGTCTGGATCGTTGCGCCAAGGGAGATGTAGTGCAGAAACTCTGTGATTTCCAGACTGACAAACGACGCGCCCAGAACGGCCGTGACCAGCAACCATCCCACGGTGCCCCTGACGCTGCCGCGGCGCATGAAAAACGTCGCCATACCACCTGTGAAACTGCTCGTCAGAAGAATAAACGTTTCCTCGATAAAGCCCTGAATGTCAAACAGTTGTTGTCCGCTCGGGCCTGTTGCGACGTGCGTGCGCAATACCACGAACGTCGCGAACAGGGTTCCGAACAAAATCATGTCTGTGGCCAGAAAGATCCAGAACCCGAATATTTTTAAAGAATCGTCTTTGTTCGTATATTCGAGCGGACGCGGATCGTGCTCAGGAACGTTTCCGGGCGCGTGTTCTACAATCGCAGCCATGCCTCACAACCTCCCCAGAGCCGTTTCAGTGTGGATAACCTCATCGGCCGGGATATGATAATCCGAATGATACTCAAAGGAGCGCGCCAGGAGCAGAACGACAACGCCGAACAGGGCGATGGCGCCAAACACGTACCAGCCGAAGACAAAGCCAAACCCCGCAGTAAAAAACGCGACGCCAATCAGGAACGGCTTGGCCGAATTCTTCGGCATATGAATGGGTTTGATGTCCTCAGTCTGCGGTCTGAGCGTGTCCTGCCTGCCCTGCTCTTTCAAAGTCCACCACTGGTCGCGATCCGTAATGGTCGGAATCACGGCAAAGTTATAGTGTGGCGCAGGCGACGGGAGCGACCATTCGAGCGTGCGTCCGTCCCAGGGATCTCCTGTCAGGTCGCGTTCGCCTTTAAAGATGCTGTACACGATGTCCCATACCATGAAAATGAAGCCGAGCCCCATCAGGAATGCGCCTATGGTGGAGATTAAGTTGAGCGTCGACCAGCCCATACCGGCAGGATAGGTGTACATCCGCCGCTGCATTCCCATCAGACCAAGCGCATACTGTGGTTCAAAACACACGTAAAATCCGATATTCCAGAGCCAAAAAGCCCATCGTCCCCATTTTTCATCGAGAAGAAAGCCAAACATCTTGGGCCACCAGTAATACAGGGCGGCAAACATTCCAAAAACAACGCCGCCGATCAACATCTCGTGAAAGTGGGCGACCAGAAAATAACTGTTGTGATACTGGTAGTCCGCTGGCGCCACCGCAAGCATCATGCCCGTTGCGCCGCCCAGAACAAAGCAGGGGATAAACGCAATCGTCCATAACATGGGCATCTTCAGGCGTATGCGGCCGCGAAACATCGTGAACATCCAGTTAAACACTTTGACGCCTGTGGGGATACCGATCAACATCGACGCAACTGCAAAGAAACTGTTGACCGAAACGCCGCCGCCCATCGTAAAGAAATGGTGAGCCCAGACAAAATAACTGGCAACGCTGATCAACAGCAGCGACGACACCATCGCCTTGTAGCCGAAAATCGTTTTGCGCGAGAACGTCGCAACAACCTCAGAGAACACCCCAAAGGCTGGCAGGATTACGATATACACCTCGGGGTGGCCCCAGATCCAGAACATATTGATATACATCATGGGAAGACCGCCCGCGTGTATGGTGAAGAAGTGCGCGCCGGCAATGCGGTCGATCAGGAGCAGGGCGAGCGCCACCGCCAGTGCGGGGAATGCGAAGATAATCAGAATATTGGTCGCCACAATCGACCACGTGAACAGCGGCATCTTCATCAGCGTCATGCCTGGCGCGCGCATTTTGAAGATGGTGGCCAGAAAATTGATGCCCGTGGCGATACTCCCGATCCCGGTAATTTGCAGGGACAGCAAGTAGAAATTCTCGCCTGGACCCGGACTGAAATGCAGCCCGGCCAGCGGCGCATAACTGGTCCATCCGGCGTCAGGCGACCCGCCGATGACAAAAGACAGGTTGAGCAGCATCGCCGCGAAGAAAAACAGCCAGAAGCTGATCGCATTCAGATAGGGGAATGCAACGTCGCGCGCGCCAATCTGGAGCGGCACCGCGATATTCATCAGAGCGAAAATGAAGGGCATGGCCATAAAGAAAATCATCACCGTGCCATGCGTGGTAAAAATCTGGTCGTAGTGCTCCGGCCCGAGAAAATGTTCATTGGGGAACGCCAGTTGACTGCGCATTAAAAGCGCATCGGTTCCCGCCCGAAACAGCATGAGCACTGCGGCGATCAAATACATGATTCCAATTTTCTTATGGTCGACTGTGGTCAACCATTCCTTCCAGAGCCACTTCCATTTTTTGAAGTAGGTGAGCGCAAACACAATCCCGACACTGGCGAGGATGATCGATGCATCCGCACCATAAATGAGAGGATCGCCGGTCACCAACAGACCCCAATGGCTCAAATGACTGCTCGGCATTCGGTTTCCCGCCCTTCCTGAACCCATTAGTGGTGCAAAGACGCCTCTTCCTGCACCGTGGTCGGCATGAAGCGACCGCCATCGTTCATCACTGTGTTGTAGAAACTGTTGGCGGGGTATGACGAGAATGTCATCTCGCCAACGATGTTCGGAATGGCCAAATTCTTATAGCCAGTCGGTGTAAGCGCTGGAGCCGTGCTCTTCACATGCTTGACCCACTGATTGAACTTCGCCATGGGCACCGCAATAACGTGAAACGTGGTGTGCGCAAATCCGCGGCCAGTAAAGTTTGCGCCATGGCCGTAGTAGTCGCCGGCCTGATTGGCCTGCAGCCACAACCGCAAAGCCATGCCGGGCATTGTGTATTCCTGGCCGCCGAGGCGCGGCACCCAGAATGAATTCATGGGAGCGTTTGACGTGAGGATAAATTGAACGGGCACTCCCACCGGGATCTCGGCGTAATTCACAGTCGCCAATTTGCCGTTTGGATACTGGAACAGCCACTTCCAGTCCAGCGACGTCACTTCAATGGTCAGGGGCTGCACATTGGACGTATTGCCTGGAGGTTGTGCCAGGGATATCGTCGTTCTGACCGTAATCGTACCCAAAATGGCCACTATCAAAATGGGGATGCCCCACCAGATGAATTCCATCACTTTGCTGTCGGCGAAATGCGGATCATACGGCGCTGTGTTGCCCGGCTTATCACGGTAGCGGTACACGATGTAAATAAGCAGGCCAATTACAGGAACGATCACAATAAGCAGCAGTACAATGGAAATGTCAATCATGTTCAGTTCCGTCCTGGCGACGGGTCCTGCCGGATCCAGCACTTGAAACTGGCTTCCGCATCCTGTTAACAGCACGGCAGCTGCAGCACCCAATCCGGCATAGGTCAGAGTTCGTCTGCGAACCTTCCCGGCCTTCATCGCCACCACCCCTTTCTCTCTGCGCTCGTCTTTCCAAAAGTGCGCAACCTGTAAGCGCCCCCTGTTCTCAAATATACTGCCTGCACGCCTCCCGTCTCTACAAAAATATAAAAAGTTTATGATTATTTCTTGGTCCGGCGAAAGTGAGTATAGCACAGGAAAACTCCTTCACTGCGCCATTTCACATACCTTTCATGGTGTCAATTTTCGCATGTCATAAATAGTTTCGCAATGTTCTACAAAACCGCCACATCTTATAAATGATCAAATGAACTGGACAGTCTCCTGCTCTGAGTGTACTTTGAATATGAAAACGATGATAACCATCTCAACTGACGGGGGAATACCATGAGCAGTGTCCTGATGACAGTATTTTTGCTTAGCGCCTGTGCGCTGGCCGCAGGCTTGATCAAACCGTCGTTCGTCCTGTTTGGCGCCCGCAAAACGCGCATCCGCGTGCTTGCGGTCTACGGATCGATCGCCTTTCTCTCGTTCGTATTTGCCGGTGCGTTCGCTCCGCCTCCAGGCGTCCACGCCGCCGTTTCCGCAGCGGCCCGCTGACAGACAGTCATTGCCAGGCAAGGCGCATAATATAGTGAACCAGAAAAGGGGAAAACGCCATGATTGAATTTGAGCGTCCGGATATCGAGGAGTTTTTTCGCACCTACGCCATCACCGGGTTTACCGTCGACGAAGCGGAGACACACATTGCCCTGGCCACGAATTTAAGCGGAAAGTACAACATCTGGGGCCTGAATCTGCCCAGTACATACCCTTATCCGTTATCATACGTTGATCAGACTCCAGCCTACATGAAATTCGATCCGCAGGGTCGTTATCTGCTGGCCGGCTTCGACCACGACGGCGATGAAAATGTGCAGATGTACCTTCTTCCTGTGAACGGCGGCGCCCTCAAACCGTTGCGCATGCATGAAGGAAGGCGGCATTATTTCAGCGCACTGTCAAAAGACGGCAACCGCGTCTATTACAGCTCCGACAAAGAGAACCACAATTTCCTCAATGGATACGTCTATCATCTCGATACAGGCGAGGAAAGCACCCTGTATGTCGGAGAAGGCGCCTCAACTCAACTGGCGTGGGTCGCGCCTGACGAATCCAGTTTTATTGTGAGTACTGCGTACGCGAACACCTATGCGCCCGCTTTCCTGCATCGCGCTGGACAAGTGACATGCCTGACCCCCGATCCTGGCGTTGTCCATGTTGTGGCAGATGGGGATTACGCTGGGGACGCCTTTGTCTTTACCACGAATTATGGCGGCGACCGGACGTACCTCGCGCATCACGACACGGCCACCGGTGAGTTTCGCAAACTGTGGGAAGCGAACAACGTTGATCTGGGTCTTATTGCGGTCCATGCAGAGTCGCACACAGTCTATGTGGTTGCGCACGGCGGCGTAGAAGACAGTCTCTACGCGTTTGATCTGGAGAGCGGGGAGGCGCGTCCAGTCGCAAGCCCGGTAGCTGTGATCGAAGAGATGAAGGTGGGCAAGAGCGGCACTCTGTATATTCTTGGACGCAGTGATGTCGATCCATTTAATATGTATCGGCGAACCCCTGACGGAGAATGGACGAAGCTCACAAACAACCAGGTCATGGGAATGTCCAGACAGCAACTCGTTCAGGCCGAGGTCGTTCACTTTCCATCCTATGACGGACTGGAGATCGAGGCGCTCTGGTTTGCGGCGCATGCGCAAACAGCGAACGGGTACACGGTCGTCTGGCCGCACGGCGGTCCGCAAGCGTCAGAACGGCGGATGTTCCGGCCTTTCTTTCAGTATCTCTGCAGCCGGGGATACAATGTCTTTGCGCCGAATTTCCGGGGCAGCAGCGGGTACGGCGCCGCCTACATGAAAATGGTCGAAGGCGACTGGGGCCATGGGCCGCGTCTCGATATGGTGGAGAGCATCGAATGGCTGATCGGGCAGGGCAGGGCGCAGCAGCATCGGCTCTTCCTTGTGGGAGGCAGTTACGGAGGCTATATGACGCTGTTGCTGCACGGCCGTCATGCGAACTACTTCGAGGCCTGCGTAGACATCTTCGGGCCCAGCAATCTGTTCACCTTTCTCAATTCGGTGCCTGACCACTGGAAACCGATGATGAAACAGTGGCTCGGCGACGCGGAAGAAGACAAGGATCGACTCACCGCCGATTCCCCGATCACCTATCTGAAAGGCATGACAAAGCCGATGCTCGTCGTGCAGGGCGCCAACGATCCACGGGTCGTCAAGGCAGAGTCCGATCAGATCGTGCAGGCGCTGCGCGATCAGGGCACGGAGGTTGAATACCTGGTATTTGAAGACGAAGGACACGGCTTTATGAAGAAGGTCAATGAAATGGCCGCTTACAGACGGATCGTCGAATTCCTGGACGCGCACAGACAGTAGCACGACTGAATCAAAATCACACGCGCGCGGCAAGCCAGCAACATTCCAACAAGAAACTCAAAATCAGCCGCTTGACGGTCATCACACCGCCAGCGGCTTCCCCCAATCTGTTTGGGCACGCCGACCAGATCCCGTTCCACAAGAAGTAACAGCGCACAAACCTGTTCGGATGCGGCGTATCGGTGCAACTGGGCCAGCACGCGCGTCAAATTCGGTTTTTGCCGGCCGCACTTCACCTCGATCGCAATACCGCCTTCGACTAGAAAATCAACGCGATTCCGGGGTGCAAGCAGGCATTCCTTTTGATAGGAAATCCTGTTTTGGTCCAACACTGTCTGGATGTCTCGCTGAAGCGTGTATTCGTCCGGAACCAAGGCCACTCGTAGTCGGCTCATTGGATGAGCGATTTGTTCGAAGTTTTGTTCCACGCATCGCACTCCCCTTCCGCCTATCAGGGAATCGGGCGACAAAAGCAGCATCAAGGCGCGGCGGTTCAGCGTGGGGCATCCCCGCTCCTCCGTAATGGCTCCGTTGCCAGACACCCAATACCACTCCTGCAGGATGCGGACAATTTGATCGGCTTCGACTCTCTGTGTCTGTGCCATCTGATCTGCGGTTTTCCCCATTTGAC
>JAKADD010000117.1 GCA_021820825.1 Bacillota bacterium | reverse complement strand
GAAGCAGGATTTTTCAAGTAGGCGTTTAATTCCTGCTGCCGAACATACTGAATACCCTCTCTGGCATACGCGAACGCCTGCCCCTGGTGAGCATCGGCGGCGAGCCACTGAAATACGTTCACGCCCAGCATCGAAAAGGGGATAATAATAATGGCCAGGATCGTCATCGCAGCCAGCACCTCAATCAACGTGTCACCGCGCTGGCCACGATCCATGCGGTGACTCCATGTGGGATGAGTTCCTTTGCACATCATGTCATCGCAAGCCACCTTTCGCCAAGAGTACCCCCTCAACTCATACAAGACCCAACTTGTCAACCTCCCGCTGCCAGTATGGCGCATTGGCCCGACCAATGCGGATTTCCTTGGCTCCACAACCCGTCGCAGCATCCTGACACGCCTTTATCTCATCGCCCATGCCGGACAAGCTTTTACGACGCTACCTGGGCTCAAAATATACGGTGTATACAATGGAAGTGGAGAGTTGAGAACTGCCCGGACCCGACAGAGCGATTGACTGCACAGTCGTGAGCCTGGTCTCGTGTTCCAACCGATAGAGAAAGTCCATCAGATGCGTGCGCGTTCCCTGTACGGCGATTGTGATCGAAAACGAAGACAGCGACCCAGACGATGTGGATGAAGGCGTTCCCAATTGAAATGACTGAATCGTCACGCCCGTCGTATTCGCCAAGGCCGAAGTGCTGACGAGAAGAGCCGGAATATCCGGACTCTTCGGCACGGTCTG
Source organism: Bacillota bacterium (assembly GCA_021820825.1). The sequence continues at coordinate 6,772 of JAKADD010000117.1, read as the reverse complement.
ACCGAGCCGAGGCAACACCTTGCTGTTGAACGCCTGCTTTTGGCGCAGCGTCGTCTGTAGCGCGGCGATCTGCGACTGAATATTTTGCAACTGCGACTGCGAGTCTGTCAACTGACTGAATGTCGTGATATTGAGCGCAATCAGTCCGGCCGTGGAAATCAGCAGCAGACCGACAGCGGCCAGTTCGCGTTTATACCAGCGCAGTCTCTCCAGCATCAAGGATTCCCCCCTTGCACGGAAGCGCCGCTCACTGAGGTTGAGGGCGTCATCGTGAATGTCACCTCAACGCCGGATTGATTCGCCAGTTTCGACGCATTTGCCAGCGACCCGAGTGTCTGAGCCTGGGTCAGGGCCGACTGTGCGCCGCCGCTTCCTGTAACCGAAGAGACGATCACGTTTGCAAACGTCCGGTCGGATTGCAGATTGACAATAAATTGGGCGGCGACATCGTAATTGGGCGCCAACACGGTTCCCGCCATCTGCCCCTCTGCAAACGACACCGTGGTCAGTTGTCCGCCTGCAGGCAGCGTTGCCAGCAGAGACTGAATGTCTTCCTCCGGCGTCGGCGCAGAGGAGGCGATGGATCGCTTCTCCTGGAGCAACTGCTGCAGCCCCGCCGTCTGTTTCAACAGCTGCGACTTAGCGAGCAGGCTCTGCAAGATCAGTCGCTCCTCTGACAGAGTGGTTTGTGCGGATCCCAAAGAGATGGTAGCACCGTAATAGGTGGCGCCTAGATACACGCACGAAGCGGACAACACGCCAACGATCGTCGTAAACACGATGATCCTGATGCGCACGATGGGCGGGGCCGGCGGCATGAGATTGATCTTCACGGCGCCACCCCCCACAGGGATAATCCCATCGAAATATTGACAAGATCCATCCCGCGCCGTTTGACGCCGCTGGCTGTCAACTCATCAGACGCCGCCACGCCTGCGGCAAACGTGCCTGTCGCGACCACCACCTGCTGCTCCAGCCGTTCACTCAGATGCGCCAGCGCATTCTCGTTCAACCAAAACCCCGGAAGCACATAGACCATCGGAATCGACTGGCCATCCTGCAGCAGATTGTACTGCACGAAGTTGATCGAGCGGTCGAGTTCATATCCAAGATCAACCGCGTAGGCCTGATGATCAAACACATCGGCAGGCGGCTCGTCCTCTATCAGTATCCTTGTGAATTGCGAGACGGTGTAGTCAGCGGGTCGAACCGCAACTTGACGCATAAACATGATGTCGTGGCCGTCAAATACACCAAATTCCACCCCGTTCTCACGTAAAACGACAAATGCGTGCAATCCTGGAACATCGCGAGCCAACAGCATGGTGGCGCGATGGGCGGACAGCAATCCCGGTTCCACGAGCACCGGGCGCAGGCCGCTCTGACGCGCCAGATCCACTCGCCAGTCGATCTCTCTGCGGGACGCGGCGACGACGACGACATCCAGATCGCCGTCCGCTTCCTGTCTCATTTTGAAGGCTCCCTGCGCAACGCCAAAATCATAAATAGGATCGTCAAAAGGAAGCGGCGCACTCGTGGCCAGTTCCGAGCGGATCGCCAGCTTCAGCTTGCCTTTTGGCAGGCGCGGCATAGACAGATGGCGTAAGATCACCTGCTCAGCGGGCAGGGAAAGCGCCACCCGCCGGCCTCTCCACCCGTGATCCCTGACTGCCCGTTTCAGATCGTCCACATGCTGTGGCCATGCTGCGGCAAAGTCGGGCGCCGATGTGTCGCCGCCGCCAGATAGTGGTGCCTGTATGGGCAAGTTGACACACTGGTCCAGCCCATACGAGCTCCCAAACTGATTCAATTCACCCAAGAACATTTTGTCATCTATAGCCAGCCCCAAAGGCAGATGGGCTTTTCCAAAGCCAAATACCTTCATGAATCTATCTCCTTGGCAATCACAATCGGAACAGTTGCAGATACGCATGAATGGCATAGTCTCCATACAAGGATACAGCAAGTGCGGCCAAACAGATCGCCGGACCAAACGCGATGTGCTGCTTCGGGGCCAACCGACCTGCGGCGCGCAGCGACAGCCCCACCACAGTGCCGATGAAAGACGCCGCAAACAGGGTGAGAAGCGTTCCCCAAACGCCCACCAACAGCCCGACGAACAGAAACAGCTTCACATCTCCGTACCCCATGCCGCCGCGGCTGACAAGCGCAATCAGGTACAGTAGACAATATCCCAGAATCGCCCCGCCAATATACGACCACACGCCAAGCGGATGAAACCACAGGCGAAATGCGAAGAGCATCGCAATGCCAGGCAGCAGAATCTTGTCGGGAATCCGATGATACGCGAAATCTGCGGCTGACAGTACCGCAAAGACGCCTGTCGCGAACACACCCACGACAAACTCAGCCGACCAACCAAACCGCACCCAGAACACCGTGACGGAAAGCGCCGTACCGAGTTCGATGAGCGGATACAGGAACGATACGCGCGCACGGCAGGTCCGGCAGCGCCCGCGCAGGACAAGCCAGGACAGGACAGGCACAAGCTCGTACCACCGCAGACGGCGCTGACAGGCCGTACAATGAGAGGGGGGAGCCACGATTGACTCCCCCTGCGGTACCCGCAACCCAACCACATTGAAGAAGGAACCGAAAATCAACCCGTACAGTGCAATCAGGACTGTGAACATCAAGGTCACGGATTAGTTGGAAGCAAACGCTGCACTACCTGCGTCAGTTGCCAAAGTGGCAGGCAACCCTTTCGCAGTAACTGTAGGGATACTGCTGATGTTGTTGCTATTGACATCAGTTCCACCAGACGCATAAATGAAGGAGTTGGCCACACCTCCACTTTCAATGACACCGCTGCTACTTCCATTTGCCGACAGGGTGTTTCCGTCACCCGACAGGATAATGTAGCCAGTGCCGCCGTTGATTTGAGCGTAATACATCGGGTTGCCAAACCCGTCGTTTTCTGGAAATGAATTGGTGACGTAGGGTCCGTATGTGTTATTGGTTGCTGGATTCGTGTGTGAAGTGGAGAGCTGACTTATGGCACTCGGATAATGACCGGCCTGATCATAGTATCTCTGCAAAGCGACTTGGATTGTTCCCTCACTGTTAAGAGTCGAGTTTATTTTTGCATTGTTGATGGCGCTCGAAACCGCAGGAATCGCCACAGCCGAAATGATGCCCAAAATGACCACGACGGCCAACAACTCGATCAGCGTCACGCCTTCTTCGCGCTGTTCCTTGTTGAGACCCAGTTGCAGTCGTTTGGGCAGTTGCACCCGTATACTTTTTAATTTTGCAAACATCTGCTACTCCCCCAGTTTGATGATAAAAACGAACACCCCGAAAACAGAAATAATCCGTATACAATCATGTCTCTAAAGTTATTTACGCGCAACCCCCCATTCTTCCATATTGTAATGATAAATCCAGAAACGTATTGATAAATTCAAAAACAAAAAAGTGTTATTGATTCATGTTACTCTCAAGATTATACCATCTCTCAATATTATACAGGCAGACCGTTTCAAACGCAACGAATTTTTGGCCGTTTTCCGACACTTTCAGCGGACGATCCCCCGCACCGAAACTGCCTCACGGACGCTGCCAACGCCGCAGACTACACTGCCGCCGACGCTATCCCGAAACCGATTCTACTCCTATGCCCCTCCCATATGAGAGATGAGGCTGAACGACGGCAGCAGCACCGCCGTTACGATTGTACCCACAATCGTGGCCAGGACTAAAATCATGGTCGGTTCCAACAGCGACTTCAGGCGATCCGCATAGGTCTCCACTTCCGCCTCATAAAAGTCTGCGATTTTCTCCAGCATGAAGTCCAGATTCCCGGTCTGCTCGCCGATTGTGATCATATGCGCCACGAGCGGCGGAAACAACCGGCTTTTGGCGATCGGGCCCGCCAGCGACTGGCCGCCCTGCAGGCTTGCGGCAGAGTCCATGAGGGCGTCCGCCACGACCGTGTTGCCCACAATCTCGCTCACGATTTTCAGACTCTGCACAATCGGAACGGCGCTGGCAAATAGTGAACTCATGGTGCGGGCCATCCGCGCCACCACTGATTTTTGGATGAGGACGCCGAATACCGGCAACCGCAGTTTCAGTCTGTCTTTGAAGCGCACCCAGGTCCGCCTCCGGTCCAGGACTTTATTGCCGATGACCAGCGCAGCGATGACCGTCAGGATGATCCACCAGTCATGCTCAAGAATGTTGCTCACGCCAAGCACGATGCGCGTCGGCAGGGGCAACTGCGCATGGTAAGAGGCAAATATACCCACAAAGGTGGGCACGATCTTCACCAGCAAAAACACCGTGACCATTATGGACACCGACCCGACTACCAGCGGATAGGCCAGAGCCGACTTCACCTTCTCCCGCAGATAGTAAGACTTCTCAAAGAATCGCGCCATGCGGTCAAGGACGTCGTCCAGATTGCCGGCCACTTCCCCCGCGTGCACCATATTGACAAAAATGACGGGAAAGATGTCTGGCGTCTCCGCAACCGCTTCGGACAGTTGACGACCTTGCGAAATGCTCTGTGTGACCTGACCCAACGCCTTGCGCAGCGGTTTTGAATCGGCCTGTTCAGCCATCACGCGGACACTCTCCAGAATCGTCACACCGGCCCGAATCAGCGTCGCCAGTTGACGACAGAACATGGCAAACTCTTCAGCCGACACTTTTCTGCCGAAGTAGATCTCACGCTTCCACCATACGTCGTCACCCTGCTGTTTCAGTTTCAGGACGTAGAGACCCTGCTCGCGCAAGAGAGAGGTCGCGGCGGCTTCATCAAACACCCTGACCGTTCCACGCAGGCGCCTGCCCGCTCGATTGAGCGCCTGATAGGAGAAATTCGGCACATTGTCACCCCCCTTGCATGCGCGAACCAGACTTCGCTTCGCTTCGCGCGTCCGCTCCATCTTCGCTCGACACGCTCGACCTGCGGGCGATTCCGTTCTACATCAGCACCGCGGCGCCCCACTCGGCCGCAAATTGCCGATACTGCGTGTCAGTGATGCGCTTGGCCGCGAACAGTTCGCGCAACCCCATCTCCATCGTCTGCATGCCGTGTATCTTGCCCGTCTGCATGGCCGTCCGGATCTGATGCACCTTTTCCGAGCGGATCAGGTTGGCGACAGCCGGAGTATTTACAAGCACTTCCGCAGCAGCCGCGCGCGACTGTCTGTCTGCTGTCGGCAACAATCGTTGCGACACGATGCCAAGCAGCACACTCGCCAGTTGGATTCTCACCTGCTGTTGCTGGCCCGGCGGGAACACGTCAATCATGCGGTCAATCGATTGCGGCGCGTCCGGCGTGTGCAGCGTCGCAAATACGAGGTGACCGGTTTCCGCCGCCGAGATGGCGGTCGCGATCGTTTCCAGGTCGCGCATCTCGCCAACGAGCAGCACGTCAGGATCCTGCCTGAGCGCGGCGCGCAGACCGTTCGCAAAGGACTGCGTGTCAATGCCAATCTCGCGCTGGTCAATGACCGATTCCCCGTGTTTGTGCAAATATTCGATCGGGTCTTCCAGAGTGATGATATGCCGCTTCTGAGTGCGGTTGATGTAGCCGATCAGCGCAGCCAGAGTGGTTGATTTGCCGCTCCCCGTCGGTCCTGTCACCAACAGCAGCCCCTGCTGTTTGTCGGCAAATGAGCGCACAGTCTGAGGCAGCCCCAGCGACTCAAATTCAGGAATGCTCGTGGGCACGATCCGCACTGCCAGACTGTAGCACCCGCGTTGCCGAAACACGTTTACCCGAAAGCGCGAGACGCCGGGAAGGCTGTAGGAGAGGTCGATTTCGCCCCTTTGCACAAGCGTCTCCCACTGCTCGGGCGTCAACAGGTCCTGGGCCATCTGCTGCGTATCGGCCACGGACAGCCGCTGCGATTCATCCTGGCAGAGCACTCCCGTAATCCGAAATACGGGCGCCGCCCCCACTGTGATATGTAAGTCCGAGGCTTGTCTTCTCGCCGCCTCTTTCAACAATTCAATGATTGCCACGATGCGCTATCCCCGATCTCCTAGAAATCGCGCGCGGCGACCCGAATGACTTCCGCCAGGCTTGTCCTGCCGTCGCTCGCCTTTTGCAGACCATCGCGCAAAAGCGTTTGAAATCCCGTTGTTGCCACATGCTCGCGAATCTCAGACTCCGCGGCTCCGTGCAGTATCAACTGGCGGATGCGATCGTCCATGCGCAGTAGCTCATGAATGGCGCTGCGCCCTCGATAGCCTGTGCCACCGCACTGCGTGCAGCCTCTTCCAACCACGAAACGGCCGCCTTCTACACCATGGGCCGCCAGCAGCTCCTGCTCCACCTGCGCAGGAGCATAGGCGTGCGTACACTCCGGGCACACCGTTCGCACGAGTCTCTGGGCAATCACGCCAATGAGCGAAGAGGCAATCAAAAATGGTTCGATTCCCATGTCCAGCAGTCTGGCAATCGTGGCCACAGCGTCGTTGGTATGCAGCGTCGACAGCACGAGATGCCCCGTCAATGCAGCGCGCGTCGCAATCTCGGCAGTCTCTTGGTCGCGGATTTCGCCCACCATGATCACGTCGGGATCGTGGCGCAGAATCGAACGCAGCCCCTTCGCAAACGTGAGACCCGTACCCACATTGACCGCCACCTGATTGACCCCCGCCAACTGATATTCGACGGGGTCCTCAATCGCAATCACGTTCACCTCCGGCGTGCTGCGTTCCGCCAGTCCCGCGTACAGGGTCGACGTTTTGCCGCTGCCCGTGGGACCGGTGGTCAACAGCAGGCCGTTTGCCG
>JAKADD010000116.1 GCA_021820825.1 Bacillota bacterium | reverse complement strand
TACAGCCGTCGCGGTATACTTTCAAGGCTTGGCGCAGAAGTTCTTGCTGTTCTATGGTGGGAAGAATTTTGAGTTTTGCCGTAACGGTCAGTTCCATTTTCATCACCTTCATTCACTAGATATATTATACAAGATATTTAGTGATATATAAAGAGCAGACAATTCCTCCCCCCCAAGAGGACGGAGTCTCCTTGTCCAACTGCGATGAAGCGATCAGTGAAGAGCATCTACAAGCGAGCGTTGGACATCCAAAAAAAAAGATTTAACCGATTCCCAGGGAAGCGGTTGCAGCATTCGCAGTTCAGGTTCACGTTCCGCATCCTCAAAGTAAATCAGGCTCTTAATAATGTGATAGAGATTGATCTGCGTTTCCGGATATTTAATCGGCAAAAGCTTGAGCAAGTCAACCAGAGAAATGCCAAGTTGCACGATAGCATATAGATCAATAAAGTCCTTGCGCGCGCCCCTTTGGCTGACTGCAACCAATTTCATGAGTGCAATGTCCGTCAGCGATGCGGCCTGAAATCCAGGCATATCTACAGCCTTCACAAAATCGTGAATAACGGGAAATGGGTAATGCAGCCAGGTTACCTGCACACCGTTCCAGATTCCATGAAACGTTCCCCTCTTGATATCGGTTACCAGCAAAACACCTGAGGCCTGCAATGCACGTGAAATGTCATCGGGTTGAACTTCAGTAGGTGAGAAGAAATCGAAATCGATAGATTCACGATGCCCGACCTGCAGTGCGGCCGCCGTTCCCCCAGCCAAATAAGCTCCTGGAACAGGCGGTTCCATGCTCAACTGCCTCAGTACAGATTGGCGATGTTGGTCGAGAACATTCCAAAACACCGCATCTCCTCCTCGCGCAAACCAAAGTAATGTTGCCAGTAACGGGCTGTCTTCCGATTGAGACCGCGCGCTGTCATCACGGCTTCGCGCAGTTCTTCTTCAGTATACGTCTCCAGCAGCCAGCGGAGAGCATGGTGATCCCCTTCGTTCAGCAACCTTTCGATAATGAAGATGCGATGACGGTTTCTGTCCAGTTCATGAAGATGGACATCCCAGAAAAAAAGTGAAAAGGCAGACGGAATCTCAGTTTGTGTAGACATGTCATCCTCGCATCGGAAATCAGTGATCTCAATTCCATTGTATCCCATTCTCCCGATTCCCTCAAGCTGAACAAAGGGGAGGCATGATTCGTCCAGGTCTGGCAGAAACGCTCATCCATATTTTCAAAATGGGAACAGACAGACAGGGCTTGTCCTCCCTGTCTGTCTGTTCCCCGCGTGTCGCGCAAAACATCATCCGCCAAATTGCGGCGGATTTACTCCGACCCCATCCGCATGATTAACGGTCGCTGGATGTAGATTGTGGCGCCAGTTGATTCGCGGCGTTGAACACATCCTTCACCTTGGTGGCGCCTCCGGAAGCCTTGTGAATTTTGATGTTCATCTGGATGTCGGTCTTGCCTTTATGGCTGAACTTCACCCACTTCAGCGTTCCACCAACCTTGGCCAGCGCCTGATTTACATAGACCTGGTATACAACGGGAACCGTGGTCAGTTTCTGGCCGAACACCACGCCTCCAACGGATGCTGGCGCGTATGAAACACCCCGGCCATGATCCTCTTGATTCTTTTTATTCTGTTGATTCTTTTTATCCTGTTTGTCGTGAGACTCGGCGGATTTCGAATGTCCGGTGAGATCCGGCGAGGAGTCTCGCGAGTTAGAGCCAATGTTTGCTGAAGACTGCTTTTCGTTGGAAAGTCGCTTGAGGAGCACCGTACCGTCGGACACACTTACCTTCACGTCCCATACTTTTCCCGCCGAGGACACATGAATATCCCAAACGGGAGCGCCTTTCATCGTATCGGCCGACGTGTGTATCAGAGTGCTGCCCGGAACGGATTATAGAGCGATCTGGTCGGCCTGTGTCCGGGACACGGATGTCTGTGCAAATGCAGGAACAGCAACCGCGGCGACAGTCGTCAACACGATAAGGAAACTTGCAAACCATACAGACTTGCGTGTCGTATGAATTGCTAATTTCATCGGTATCACCGTCTCCTTTATTTGGTATGGAGCCAGTATAGTGCCCCTGCATGCAGTTTCCCTGAACACCAGAAAAATGACCTCCTGTTGTAATCCAGTTCGTTGTATACTGGGAGTGTGAGTATAGACTCATATCAGGGATGAGAGGTGTGACATTATGTTATGTCCACATTGCGGCCACAAGGGCCACATGGAACAGATCGGCTTCAGTTCGGAATATGAAACTTTTTACTGCAAAGTGTGCCAGAAGAAATATATTGCATACTCGGTCGGTCATGGAGAGTTCGGCGAACCAGTGCCAATGGGCGACAAAAACAAACAGCCGCCAAAAAAATAACTCTAACTCTTTTCCCGAAAAATGCGCCTGCCCTGGTGGGATCGCAACGTGTTCCGCTGCTCAGACACGGCTACGCCGAACTCGCCTCGGAACACGTTGCGATCCCGCAGGGCGAGTTTTTCATCTGCTGTCCATCAGGAGGAAGCCAACGAATGCCAGTCAGAGTATCGGCAAAAGCAATTGTCATTCATGATGAGCAACTGCTGGCCATTCGCAAGCGGGATAGCGATGGCATCTATTATCTCCTGCCCGGAGGTGGGCAGGAGGTCGGAGAAACGCTCATAGATGCTGTCCAACGTGAATGCATGGAGGAAGCCAACCTCGATGTCCTGGTCGGACCCATCCTGCTGATCCGCGATTACATCGGGAAACATCACGAACACGCAGCATTTGACAGAGACGTGCACCAGCTCGAAATCATGTTCGCCTGCACCCCCGCGGATCCTCAACAACATCTGGCGCCTGCCAGCGGCTCCGTGCCGGATGATGGTCAGGAAGGAGTCGAGTGGCTTCCGCTGGCGACGATTGAAGGCTATCGGATATACCCACAAGCGATGCGGCCACATCTCCGCGACATGCGTTTTCAAATGCCCGCCAAAATCGTCTGCCTCGGCGACGTCAATTAGCAGTGGCGCCCCCAGTTTCGCATAATAGGGGTGGCCAGTATTTGCGATTCGCCAATACAGCAGATTCACTTGGACCACTCCACTAATCTTTAGTACAATAGGGGCAGACCCGATCGATCCACGTTTTCCGTCACCAATGGACCATGATTGTCCGGGCCAATTGTGGCGCTCACGCACCGCCATCCGCAAGATGAAAAACTCGTCCTGCCGGGATCGCACCCTTTTCCGAGGCGAGTTTGGCGCAGCCGTGTCTGAGCAGTGGAACAGGGTGCGATCCTGGCAGGGCAAGCACACTTTTCAGGAGCTGGTCTGCGTCCGCGATACGGTTGCAAGACGATGTCAGGGCACTATTATTTTTACATAAATAGTTGTTAATATCCGTTTTTTGAAAGAGGGCGCCGCAGCCATGACCAGCACACTTTCGAAGTCGCCTCCCAAGTCCATCGAGTCAAACGGCAGCCGCGGCCAATTGGCTCTGCTCAGTTGGGCGCATTTTCTGAACGATGGATCAGCCAATTATCTTCCCGGCATCCTGCCCGCGATCCTGATCGCATTGCACGAACCCGTAGCCACAGCGGGAACACTGATGGCAGCGCTCCTGATTGGCCAAGCCTTGCAGCCTATCACGGGCATACTGTCCGACCGAGTGGGCGGACGCAGCGTGTTCATCATAGGTCTCGCGGTGAGTTCCATTGGCGGGGCATTGCTGGGATTCAGCCACTCGGTGTGGCTCCTGGTCCTGTTTTTATTTATGATTGGCATTGGCAACGCCCTGTTCCATCCCCAGGCCCTGGCCATTGTACGTTCCGTCGTGAAACAGAAGCAACAGGGATTGAGCCTCTCCGGGTTTCTTGTCGGCGGTGAATTTGGGCGGGGAGTCTTTCCTATGCTCACCAGTTGGATTGTTGTATCGCTGGGGCTGCCCTTCCTGTGGCTGATGGCGATCCCGGCGATCATCACCGTGCCGTTTCTCATCCGTCGCTCGCCAAGCTTGCCCATCAGACGCGATGCAACTCCGCGCATCCACTGGAGAAGCCACATGACCCCTCTGCTGTTTCTGGTTGGGTTTGCCAGTCTGCGGTCTCTGATGAGTTATGGCGTCGTGACGTATATGCCTGTTTTATGGCACAAGAGCGGCGGCTCGCTGGTTACAGGCGCCTCCATCGTCACGACCCTCCTCGTCGTCGGCATCATCGGCAATCTCGCTGGCGGGCACCTTGCCGACCGTTATGGCCGACGCCCGCTGCTTGTCGTTTCCAGCCTGCTGTCAGCCATTCTGCTGCCCCTTATGACGACGACCACAGGCCCCTTGCTGTGGGTTTTTGCGGGCTTGCTGGGCATTACCCTGTTTTCTAGCGCATCGGTCACCGTATTGATTGGGCAGGACACGTTTCCGGAAAATCGTTCCCTCGGTTCAGGAATCGCTTTAGGCCTCAGCAACGGAATCGGCGCCATGTTCGTTTTCGCTTCCGGGCAGTTGGGGCGGGGGATCGGCATTGACGGCATCCTCTTGGTAATCGCTCTGTGCGGAGGTGTCGCGACACTGATTGCCGTGTTCATGCCACGCTCCATGACCGCCCATACGAGCACAGGCGCTGCCCATTAAAGCGCACATCGAACATGCGACGACAAATCGATTCTAAAGAAAAATCGTTTTGCTGAGGAGGGAAGGCGTTTGAAACGCAATCGACTCGGGCAAAGTCCACTGCTGGTGAGCGAAATCGGCTTTGGTTGCATGTCTCTAAACCCCGCTGAATCCGCCGCGGGCATCCAGCTCATCCACGAGGCCATGGACCGCGGTGTCAATTTTTTTGACACTGCCGACCTGTATCACCAGGGTGGCAATGAAGAGTTGCTCGGAGAAGCGTTACAGGGCAGACGCGCTGACGCCGTCATCGCCACGAAGGTTGGCAATCGCTTCGAACCGGGGAAAGCAGGCTGGCATTGGGGTCCGACCAAAGCGTATATCATGACGGCCGTAAACGAAAGTCTGCGTCGCCTGCGGACTGATTACATCGACCTCTACCAACTGCATGGCGGAACACTGGACGATCCTGTCGATGAGATCATCGAAGCGTTTGAGGAGTTGCAGCGACAGGGTGTGATCCGTGCATACGGTATCTCATCCATCCGGCCCAACGTGATCCGCGAATATGTCGCACGGTCCCGCATCCAGTCCGTCATGACCCAATACAGCCTGCTCGATCGGCGTCCGGAGGAAACGGTATTGCCGCTGCTTGAGGATCACGGCGTCAGCGCCATCGTGCGTGGACCAATCGCTCAGGGTCTGCTGTCTGAGCGGGCGTCCGCGAAAGTGCGCGACGACGGGTATCTGTCCTACTCGCGCGCTGATATTCTGCGCATCGTCGAGCAACTGCAGACGATCGTGACAGACGGACAGTCACTCTCGCAGGCGGCCATTCGGTATGTGCTGTCGCACAGGGCTGTGGTCTCCGCTGTTCCGGGCGCAAGTTCTCTGCAGCAACTGATTGCCAATATCGGCGCCAGCACAAGTGCTTCTCCCGGAACACAGACGGCAAATTTTCCGGAATCCCCAGATCCAATCGGGCGAATGCTGTCTGACGATGAACTCGCGCTGATTCGTGCGTGGACAAAACCAGTCGTCTACGATGCGCATCGCTAGTCAATGCGCGCGCGCCACTGCTTCCGCAGCCATGGCAGGGAGTCCTGGACCGTCTGCCGCCGTCTGCTTCTCGTTGTGCTTCTCGTTGAAGGAGGTTGTAACACTTGACACTGCTTGACTGGACGTATCTCAGCCTGTGGATCACCTCACTCTCAGGCGCGCTTCTCTTCTTTGGGTTTACATTTCGAACGCTTGTCAAGTATCCCTTCGCCATTGTCGTCTCTCACGTATTGCTGGCGACACTGACTCTGCTTCTGTTTACAGCTTCACTCGCGCAGGCGCTGCTGGGAGCCAACGCCTTTACTGTGCACGCCGTCTCCACACTGTCGCTGTCGGCTGGTTACGCATTCTTTGTGTTTACCTACGCCGTTGGCGTTTACTTCTTTTTGCGATTTGACGCAAAACGTCGCCGTGTGCGCATGCAATCCATTGCGCTGCATCTATCGATGGCGGGTTTGACGTTTATCTTTGTCACCTCAGCGTTTGCCATGGTCACGCTGTCATCGTTCAGCGGACAGCACACCGCCATCGTGGGCCACAACAGCCCGGCATGGTTCGTGATTCATCGCCAGCGTGAATTGCGAAACCACTCCGCCTTGCTTCGCGGCGCTCCACATACATAAGTTATTTACTTATGTAATTATCCTGTGCTACAATATCCGGGTTCACGCAACTGCTGTCTGACGGCCTTCAGCATCCGATGTCATTTTTCAGGAGTGTATGCAACGTGGCTGAACCAGTTGAAACAGAACGCATCGCGGCCTCACTGATGGCTCTGCAGCAACGGCTGGGCGGTCAGTATGGCGCCCTGTCACGGCCGCAGTTTCGCCTGCTGCTCGCACTTCAGGACAACCACCGGACGATCTCGGAACTGGCAGACACCGTACGCTTATCGTCGCCCGGTGTCACACAGATGGTCGACAAGTTGCAGACGTCCGGATACGTGATCCGCCAGTCTCATCCCGACGACCAGCGCGCCGTCCTGGTAAAGATGACGGCCTCTGGAGTCACAGCGCTGGCTCTCGCGGCTGGCGAATACCATTCCCGCGTTGCAGAAGTGTTATCCGCGCTGAGCGACAATGAAAAACAGACCCTGCGCACTCTGCTCGACAAGCTCGCATAGTCCGCGCAGCAACACGCAATCATACACTGCCGCGCCCTGACACGCTGATGCGCTGACTCAGTGCGAGAATCCCAATCTAGTGCTGAAAAGAGTGAATACATATGGCTTCCTCCGCCGCGCTTTACACACTGCGTGGTTGGCGTTCCCTGCATCCGACAACACGCAGACTGATCGCCGCCCGCTTCCTGCGCAGCATCGCCCAAGGTGCACTGGCCGTTGATTTCGTGCTGTATCTGCACCTGCGCGGATGGAATGCGCCGGAGATCGGTTTGCTCCTGATGGGCGGCGGTTTTGTTGGCGCTGCGCTCAGCCTGGCCGTCGGCGTAAGCAGCGACAGGATTGGACGCAAGCTATTTCTGCTTATTTATGAGATTGGACTTGTCCTCGGCACTGGCGCCGTCCTGTTTACCCAAAACGCCTGGCTGCTCATTCTCGTGGCCGTGCTGTTTGGCTTTGGACGCGGAGCAAACGGGGCATCAGGGCCGTTTGCTCCCGCTGAAATGGCGTGGCTTGCCCAGGATATCCCCGTCATGAGACGCGGGTCCGTGTTTAGTTTCAATGCCGCGCTGCAATTTTGGGGGATGGGCGTCGGATCGATTTTGAGTGGATTTTTGCCCCATCTGTTACCAGGGGTAACCGGACCCGCCGCATACGATCCCCTGTTTGCCCTGAATCTGCTCATCGCCGTCGTCAACTATGCGCAGATCGCCACGCTGCGGGAAGAAGCGCCCGGAAAGAG
>JAKADD010000115.1 GCA_021820825.1 Bacillota bacterium | reverse complement strand
TGCCGTTGTGGCGACTGGCCCCTTGACGTCAGAAGCCCTGAGCGATTCCATACGGTCGTTCACGGGCGCTGAATCGTTTTATTTCTACGATGCGGCCGCACCGATCGTAGAGCGGTCGAGTATAGACGATTCTAAAGTATACGCGGCGTCGCGGTATGGCAAGGGGGAGCCGGCCTATCTGAACTGTCCAATGACCGCGGAACAGTTCGACGTTTTCTACCGGGCCTTGATTGAGGCGGAAACCGCTCCGCTCCACGAGTTTGAAAAGGAGATTTATTTTGAGGGCTGCATGCCGATCGAGGTCATGGCGAAACGCGGTCAGCGCACCATGCTGTTTGGCCCGCTGAAACCGGTGGGGTTGCCAGACCCCCGTACAGGACGCAATCCCTATGCAGTTGTTCAGTTGCGCCAGGATAACGCCGCGGCGACGCTGTACAACATCGTCGGGTTTCAGACGCACCTGAAATGGGGGGAACAGTCTCGGGTGTTGCGGTTGATCCCCGGACTGGAGCAGGCTGAGTTCATCCGTTTTGGCGTCATGCATCGCAACTCCTATCTCAATTCGCCAATGCTGCTTCAGCCAACCTATCAGACCAGGCAGCGAGCGTCGCTGCTGTTCGCGGGGCAGATGACAGGCGTCGAGGGCTACGTGGAATCTGCGGCGTCCGGGCTGGTTGCGGGCATCAACGCCGCGCGGATCGCAAAGGGCCAAAGCACAGTTGTTTTTCCGTCGAACACAGCGATTGGCAGCCTTGCTCACTACATCACCACCGCGGATGCGCGCTACTTTCAGCCGATGAACGCTACATTCGGTCTACTCCCTGCACCTGGAAGAAGATTTCATAGCAAAAAGGAAAAAAATGAATATATTGTGACAGAAGCGCTTGATACAATTCAGAATTTTATGCAGATCAAAGGCTTATAACTTGCGACTGCTGGCTGCGACATGGTACGATACGCTTGCTGCAGCGCGATTGGCGTGCTGTGTGCTCTTTGGCAAAGGAGTCATGGACCCCTATGGACGATTTGCTCCAGACCGCATTGTCTGGGGAGTGGCAGGCGGCCATTGCAGCATTTGCTGTATACCTCAGTGCAGAGCGCGCGCTGTCACCGCTCACGGTGACGGCTTACCGGAACGACCTCACATCATTCGCAGCGTACGTCGGAAACTCTCCAGGCATCGTTACAGTGAGCATGATTCGCCATTATCTTGGGCAACTCATGGAACGTGGCTTGAGTCGACGCACGACGGCAAGAAAGATGAGCGCCCTGCGTGTCTTTTACCGGTTTCAGGTGCGCACAGCCGGTTTGCAGGGATCTCCGGCCGCCGCTGTAAAGGCGCCGCGGCTGGGCGCGCGATTGCCAACTTTTCTTTATGTTGAGGAAATGAATCATCTCCTTGCTGCGCCTGACGTCAGCACACCGCTTGGCAAGCGTGATCGCGCTCTGCTGGAATTTCTCTACGCTTCGGGGGTGCGCATTGCGGAGTGTGTTGCACTTGAGGTTGCCGATATTCGAGTGTCAACGGGGGCGGTCCGCGTCATCGGCAAAGGGAACCGCGAGCGTATCGTGCTGTACGGCGGGGCTGCTCAACTGGCTCTGCGCACCTACCTGGAGCAGGCGCGTCCTCTGCTGGCCAGAGGCGATGAAGGCGCCCTGTTTGTAAACAGGCGCGGAACACGACTGACTGATCGGTCTGTGCGGCGGATGATTGATCACCATGTACAGCAGGCAGCGGTTGGAAAACATGTGACGCCGCACACGTTTCGCCATTCTTTCGCGACGCACCTGCTCGAAGGCGGAGCGGATCTGCGCGTGGTGCAGGAATTGCTTGGACATCAAAGTCTGTCTTCGACTCAGATCTACACGCATACGGCCAAAGAACATCTGTTGCGGGTGTATGAGGCGACCCATCCGCGCGCGTAGTGTTGCGGGTCGTGTTGCAAATTTGCCGAAGTTGGGGAGTTTTCTATGGATGCTTTTCATGCGACAACGATATTTGCGATCAAAACCGAACTGGGCGGGGCCATGGCGGGGGACGGCCAGGTTACATTCGGGAATGCCATGGTCATGAAGGCCACCGCCAAAAAAGTGCGCCGTCTATACCACGGCGAGGTCATTGTCGGTTTTGCCGGGAGTGTGGCGGATGCGTTCGCGCTGTCTGAACGATTCGAGCAGAAGCTTGAGGAGTTCCACGGCAATGTGCCTCGCGCCGCCGTGGAACTGGCGAAGATGTGGCGGACAGATCGCATGCTCAGCAAACTGGAAGCGATGTTGCTCGCTTTGTCGAAAGATCATCTGCTCCTGATATCCGGAACAGGCGAAGTCATCGAACCGGATGACGGCATATGCGGCATCGGTTCGGGGGGCGCCTACGCACTGGCAGCGGGGCGGGCGCTCGCCCGGCATACGGACTTGCCGGCGCGGGACGTGGCGAGCACCGCGCTTGCCATCGCCAGTGAGATCTGCGTTTTTACCAATGATCAGATTGTGGTCGAAGAGATTTGACTGTCACAAGGAGCGCTGCCGTTATGCAAAATCTGTCTCCTAGCCAGATTGTGGTTGAGCTTGACAAATACGTCGTTGGCCAAAAAGACGCCAAACGGGCGGTCGCGATTGCGCTGCGCAACCGCTATCGGCGATCCAGACTACAGGCTGAATTGCGGGAAGAAGTCACACCCAAGAACATTTTGATGATCGGGCCGACCGGTGTTGGCAAAACGGAGATCGCAAGGCGAATCGCCAAACTGACGGGGGCGCCGTTCGTGAAAGTGGAGGCGACCAAATTCACGGAAGTCGGGTATGTGGGCAGAGACGTCGATTCGATGATCAGGGATCTGGTTGAAACCGGGATTCGCACAGTCAAAAATGAGCGGCTACAATCCGTGGCTGGTCAAACGGAGGCGCGCGTTACGGAACGCATACTCGAAGCCCTGGCGCCTGATCCGGCGCGTGACCGCACATTTCGCAATCCGCTTGAGATGCTGTATCAGTCCCATTCCGACCGCCGCGAAGTGTCGGACGAGGTGGAGAGAGAACGCGCCCAGATTAAGCGGGACCTGGACGCGGGGCTGCTCGATGATCGCGTAATTGAAATACAGATTGAGGACCAAAATGTTCCGGCGCTCGATTTCATGCCCGGAATGGGCGCTGAAGGGCTTGGCAATCTGCAGGAAATGCTGGGGAACTTCATGCCAAAGCGCAAGAAAAACCGCAAGGTGACCGTCGCTGAGGCACGCAAGCTGCTGGCCCAGGAAGAGGCGCAAAAACTCATCGATATGGACGAAGTGGTATCCGAAGCTGTGCGCAGGGCTGAGGAGGCAGGCATCATCTTCATCGATGAATTCGACAAGATTGCGACCAAAGAGGGACGCGGAGGCGCCGATGTGTCCCGTGAAGGCGTGCAGCGCGATATTTTGCCGATTGTTGAGGGATCCACGGTTATGACGAAGCACGGTCCCGTCAAGACTGATCATATTCTCTTCATCGCGGCCGGGGCGTTTCACATGTCGAAACCGTCGGATCTAATCCCGGAACTGCAGGGCCGCTTCCCGATTCGCGTCGAACTGTCCAGCTTGTCGGCGGAAGACTTTGAGCGCATTTTGACTGAACCGGAGCACGCGTTGCTGACTCAGTATATCGCGCTGCTCGCCACCGAAGACGTGACAGTTGCGTTTCTCCCGGAGGCGGTGCGCAGATTGGCGGAAGTCGCGACTGAGGTCAACGCCAGCACTGAGGACATCGGCGCGCGGCGCCTGCATACGCTTGTGGAACGCGTTCTCGAAGATCTGCTGTACGCGGCGCCAGATATCGGCGCAACGGAGGTTGTCATCACGCCGGAGTATGTGGAAGAAAAACTCGGCTCAATCGCACGCAACCGGGATTTGAGCCAGTTCATATTGTGACAGGGAGGTTTACTTATGGATTTGCTAGCTAAAACAAGGAGAATTAACCGTCTCTTGCAACGTGCTGGTCAGTTTGTCGATTTTATGGAAATGGCTGAAGTCATGCGCGAGGTGATCGCCGCAAACGTTTTTGTTGTATCGCGCTCGGGGAAGATTCTCGGATACGCGATCGTACACGAATTTGAGCATGCTGTAACAAATGAAGACGTTCTCAAACAGCGGGTGTTTCCGCGCGACTACAACACAGAGCTGCTGCGGCACGACTCCACGGCGGCCAATATTGCCGATGAGGACCCCTTCTGCCTGTTTCCGGACGAGATTACGCGCATGTTTGACTTGAAGTATACGACTGTCGTGCCCGTCATTGGCGGCGGCGATCGCTTCGGAACACTGATCCTTGCGCGCTTCAACCAGCAGTTTACGGAAGAAGATCTGCTGCTTGGCGAGTACGGAGCGACGGTGGTGGGCATGGAAATCCTGCGCTCGCGCGCCCATGAGATCGAAGAGGAAACAAGGTCCAGGGCGGTCGTGCAGATGGCAGTGGACTCCCTGTCGTATAGTGAATTGGAGGCCATTGAGCATATTTTCGAAGAACTGGACGGCCGTGAGGGTCTTCTCGTCGCAAGCAAAGTGGCCGATCGAGTGGGGATCACCCGCTCAGTGATCGTCAATGCGCTGCGTAAACTGGAGAGCGCAGGCGTCATTGAATCGCGCTCACTCGGCATGAAAGGAACGTATATCAAGATTCTAAACGATAAATTGCTGCCGCAACTTGATAAAGTGCGCCACCGTTAAATCGTCGCGAGTTTTATGTGCGTTTTGTTAAAGGACCGTCTGTGCGCTTTTCGTGCACAGACGGTCCTGTTCTGTCGACAAGGTCGAATTTTGTCATCTTTCGACGGCGCGACAGGCAGGGGATTGGCGAATTTTGTTGAATCATAATAGAGAACTCGACAGAGAGGAGGATCTGTCCGTTTGTCAACACTCGATTCGCTTTATATGACGTCGCTCCAGTCGGCGCTCGGCGCTGGTCAACTGCGGCAACAGGTGTACGCAAACAATATCGCCAACGCGAACACGCCTGGATACAAACGCGAGGTGGTTCACTTTAACAGTCTGCTGCAGGCTCAGTTGGCGGCTGTTGGTTTGAACGCGCCGTCAGGACTGCCGATGCTCGCCAATACGACGCGTGATCTGGGCGGTGTGACGCAGTTTTCGAACGTGAATCCGGTTGTCGCGACAGATACGGCCACGCAGGTGGGCGGAAACGGCAACAACGTCAACATCGACGCGGAGATGAGCGCCTTGGCCCAGAACCAGATCTCGTACGGAGCGCTGGTCCAGGATCTGCAAGATCAGTTCGCGACCATGCGCACTGCCATTACGGGTTGACGCACAAGGGCCGTGCTGAGGGAAAGCGCGGAGTGTTTCCAGATCAAGCGGGGAGGTGATCAGTTTGGGATTGTTTTCCGGGATGTCCATCAGCGCATCCGGTCTCACGGCCAACCGCGCGTGGCTGGACGTCATCGCGAATAACATCGCCAACGCCAATACAGCGCGGACTCCGCAAGGAGGTCCCTATCGGTCAGAGGAAGTGGTATTCAGTCCGATTGCTTCCGGCGGCTTTGGCACGACGCTGGCGGGCTCGCTGGCGGCTGCGCAAAGCGGTGCGCCGGGCGGCGTGCAGGTCAGCGCCGTGGTGCAGAGTCCGGCTCCATTCAAGCTCGTGTACGATCCTGGGAGTCCAAACGCCGTAAACGGCTATGTGCAGATGCCAAACGTGGACATTGCGACGCAAATGCTCAACATGATCGCGGCAACGCGCGCGTATCAGGCGAATGTCACCGCGTTCGGCGCGGCAAAGGCAATGGACGTGCAGGCGATCAACCTTGGGAAGTAGGGATGGCAGGTGGTTATTCAACCCATTCAGAATCCGCTCTTGACGACAGCCGCAACAGGAAAGGCTGCAAGCGGCGGCGCATCCGCTCAGGGCGGCTTTGGTTCCCTGCTGGAGCAGGCGATCGGTTCCGTCAACCAGTCGGTGACAAACAGCATGCAGCAGGGACTGTCTTTGGCAAGCGGCGCCGCTCCGAACATTGCGAATGTCATGATATCCGCAACGCAGGCTCAACTTGCGGTTGACCTGACGGTGCAAGTCCGTGATCGCGTCATTGGCGCCTACAATCAGATAATGAGCATGCAAGTATAGATGAGGGCGTTAAGGTGATGGAATCGGATGAACCCTACTTTAGCCGTATGGCTGAAACGACTCAGATCCTATTATGAAGGGCTGGAGTCACGGCAGCGCAGGAATCTGTTAATAATCTCCGCGGTCGGAATTGTGACCGTTTTGGTGCTGTCGCTTGTGTTTCTGAATCCTGATTATCAGGTTGTGTTTGCCAATCTGGGAGCAAAGTCAGCGGGTCAGATCACGCAAAAGCTGGAACAAATGAAGATCCCCTATGAGTTGCAAGGCAATACGATTCTCGTTCCTGCAGCGCAGGCGGACCAGGTCCGGATCGACATGGCGATGGCCGGATTGCCGGCGAGCGGCACGGTGGAATACAGTTCTATTTTTCAACAGGGGAGCATGCTGGGCATGACGTCCCAGGAACTGAACCTGCAGGTGCTTGGCGTGCTGGAACAACGGATTGGGCAATCGATTCAGTCGATCAACGGGATTGAAAACGCACAGGTGAATATTGTGCTGCCGCAACAGCAGACGTTTCTTGTTCCCACCACCGATCTCGGCGCCAAGGCGTCGGTGCTGCTCACGGTGGGGGCTGGAGCAACGCTGACGCCAGGCCAGATCTTCGGCATTCAGGAACTGGTATCGCACGCCGTGCAGGGACTCAGTTCGCAAAATGTCAGTGTCGTCGATCAGTATGGAAACGCGCTGTCCAGTTCACAGACCGGCGGCGCGGGGATCAATCTTGCTTCGCAACTGCAAAATGAACTGAATCTTCGTCAGCAGTTGGAAACGACTTTGGCGAGCCAGTTGAAATCCAGCCTGATTAAACTGGTTGGACCTGGAAATGTCGAGGTCGTGGTAAACGCCAACGTGACATTCAATCGAGAGACTCAGCAACAGCATACCGTTGCGCCGGGACCTGCGCTTTCCAATCAGACAAGCTCCTCTACCGGCACGGGCGGTGGATCGGTCGGTGGCATAGCTGGGCAGGCAACACAAAATCCGAATGCGGTCAGTTATGGATCGGCGGGAAACGGCGCTGGGTCATCTTCATCCAACCGTTCCACAACAACCAATTACGATAATAGCTACACAAATACAGCGACCACTTTTGATCCGATTCAGTTAAAGGGCTACACCGTAAGCGTCATGGTCAACTCAAACGCCGTTCCGTTGACCCCGCAACTGTCCCGTCAAATTCAGTCCTACGTGCTGACTGCGGCTGGACAGCAGGCGATCGGCGCGAAAGCGACAGGCGTCACCGTGCTCGGCATACCGTTTGCGGCGACTGCAGCGGTTGCCGGAGCAACTGGAACATTCTTTGGCTCGCCGCTTGCGCTGGGGGCTGTGGCACTGCTTTTGGCGGGAGGAACTGTGGCGGCAGTCCTTATCCTGCGCCGTCGCAAACGCAAACAGGTGACCGATGAGGCGCTTGACT
>JAKADD010000114.1 GCA_021820825.1 Bacillota bacterium | reverse complement strand
GTTTTTGCAACAATTGCGTCGCCGTCCGTATATCCGGCAGCGAGACGAGCAGTGCGCGCACAAGCTGTCCGAATGTGTGCTCACCGTCGCGCAGTTGCGAAAACACGCCGCTGAACAGTGTCAGATCAGCGCGATCGCACAGCCAGTGCTGCTCTTGCCCGCGCAAATAGGGCGTGCGCTCGCGTTGAAAGCGCACCCCGTAGAGTGTCAGAGCGCTCATGCGCTCCTTGACACGGGAAAAAGCGATCTGCTCTTCCGTCCATCTATTCATGAATGACATTGGCGATCTACTCCATCACATCCCAGACTGGAACATCGGTCAGCGCCTCGATTCGCTGTCGCAACACCGCGCGCGAAAGTGTGACCCCGTGCGGTGAGACGGGATTGATCGTGACGCCGATCAGCTTCGAACTGCGTCTGACAGCCACTGCGTGTCCATGGCGCGCGTACTGGCGCCAGACCCCCTCAGACAAAAACACGTGCGCCGGACTTTCGGCGACCAACAAACTGGGGCTTGGTCTGAGAAGAATGCTTTGCGCCGCCGCATCCGTCACCGCTCCACTATAATAGAACACCCGATGTCGCTCTGTCAGATCAGCCGTAGCCCTTATATCATCCGTAAATGCGGTCGCGCCAGGATAGCGTTTGATATCGCTGAGCGTCGCGCGCGCCCATTCGGGCGTGTGCAGAGGGGTGGCCGCCGGAAACTCAACTGCCGCGACGGCGATGCCGTCAAACCCCGCCTGCAATGCGCAAAACTGTGCGACAGCGCCTTCTGCCAGCTCGATGCTCACCTTGCGCAGCCCCTGCCTTGTCGCGCGCACCACATCCTCTAAACTTCCCGCAACCGCTCCCGTGGAAAGAATGAACCCCTCCACCGCATCCGGATGGATGGCGATCATACGCGACAGCGCGCCGTCAAAGAGCACATGATCCACTCCGAGCGAACGAAACCGCGCCCGCAGAAACAGCAGATGCGCCAATTGCCGAACACCCGCCAGACAGATCGTGCCCGAAGTTGCCGCGCGCCCAAGCCACACCTCGCCAAACGGAGAGGATATACCCGTCGGCGCAAGCCACTCGACAGACGCCGATGCTGTTTTCATGGCGCCGATGGCTGTGGCAAACAGCGTTTCCGCAGGTACAGGGATGGGCGGCTTAGGCGTTCCCAGAACGCTGTCCGCCCGTTCCCCGTCCACACCCACGCTGGCGACGCCCAAACGCCGCCCGCTGCCGGCGGCGTCCTCGATCAGGCGAACCAGCGTTGTGGTCTTTCCGGTGTGTTTGCCAACGCCAACGATCGCCAGGTCATGCAGTCCAAGTGTGTCAATACGTTCCCACAGCGGCGAGTTTCCTTCGTACGCCATCAGGGCACCCCCCACACCCGAGTTGCCCCGCCTTGTCACAGCGCACTATTCAGACGCGGGAACATGGTGGCTCACCGCCCGTTTGAGGCCCTGCGGTTCCAGACTGACAGCCTGGTTATGCAGCAGTCTGGCCACGCCGATCGCTTCTTCCTCGTGGTTGTGCGTGCAGGACGGCGGGCACCCTTGATCTTCATACGTTGGTTCGTGATACACGGAGATAACGCCTTCGAAGTTGCGCAGAACCACCTTGCCATGGCCCTGAGAAATCAGGTATTGGGGCATCACCGGAATTTTTCCGCCGCCCCCCGGCGCATCCACGACAAACGTTGGAATCGCGTAGCCGGACGTATGGCCGCGCAGTTCCTCCATAATCTCGATGCCTTTTGAGACTGTGGTGCGAAAATGTTCAATCCCCTCGGAAAGATCGCACTGATAAATATAATAAGGGCGAACACGTATTTTGACCAACTCATGCAGCAGTTTCTTCATCACATGCGAACAGTCGTTGACTCCGCGCAGTAGCACGCTCTGGTTGCCGACGGGAACGCCCGCGTCCACCAGCATTTCACATGCGCGTTTAGCTTCCGGCGTAATTTCATCGGGATGATTGAAGTGAGTATTGAGCCATACCGGATGGTATTTCTTCAGAATATTGCAGAGATTCTCGGTAATTCTTTGCGGAAACACAACCGGCGCGCGGGTTCCAATGCGGATGATCTCCACATGGGGGATCGCCCGCAGGCTGGAGAGGATGTATTCGAGAATGCGATCATTGACCAGCAGCCCGTCGCCTCCAGACAGCAATACATCCCGCACCGCCGGAGTCCTGCGGATATAGTCGATGGCGGCGTCAAGCTGCGGTTTTGGCACAGCGTGGCCAACCTGGCCCGAGAAGCGCCGCCGCGTGCAATGCCTGCAATACATCGAACACTGATTGGTGATCAAAAACAGCACGCGGTCTGGATAGCGGTGTGTGAGTCCGGGGGCGGGCGCATCCTCGTCTTCATGAAGCGGATCTTCCATATCCCAGGGTGAGCGGTTCATCTCATTCGAAATGGGCACCGCCTGAAGTCTGACCGGGCAACCGGGATCGTCCGGATCCATCATCATTGCATAATAGGGGGTGATGCGCAGTGGTATAGAGTCCTTGCCGGCGGTCGCCACGCCACGGATCTCCTGTTCCGTCAGATTGATCACCTGCGCCAGGTCCGCGACGGAATTAACAGTATGGGTCAACTGCCATTTCCAGTCGTTCCATTGCTCATCGGTCACGTCTTTCCACAGCGGAATATCCCGAAAGTGCCGCTGTTTTTTGCCATACACGATATCGTGCTCTGCCAGACTCATGTCCGCATCCCCTCTCCGTATCACCCGCATTTGTGCACAAAGGCGGCAAACAGCGCAGGCTCTGTGCGGATCAAATCCAGCGCCAGATCCGCGTGGCCGCTCGCGTATCCGTTTCCAATCATCATGTCGACATCTTTGCCGAGGCCTTCAGCGCCTAGCGCCGCAGTCGTAAAACTCGTCGCCATGCTAAAAAAGTAAACCAGGCCTCGATCGCGTGTGATCATTATTGAAGCAAGTTCCGTGCCAGCAACGCTCACACAGTTGACGGCGACATCGGCAAGCGTCGCGCCAAGCGCCTGCTCGAAGACCTGGAGCGTTTGTGCGGGATTTTGCGCATCGCACACCAGCACATCGTCCGCATACCCCAGTGAACGAACCGTTTCCGCCGATTTTTCGGCGTATTCCAGCGCAATCAGCCGACCTGTTGCGCCGAGGTTTCGGCGCGCCTGCGCTAGGACCATCATGCCTGATTTGCCTCCCGCTCCGAGCACCGCAACGGTCTGCCCTGCCTTTACAATCCGCGCAGTCTGCGCCGGCGCGCCGCATACGTCACAGACCGCAAGCGTCACTCTGTCAGGCAGATCGGATGGCATCCTGACACAAATTCCACTGTCAAACAAAATGGCGTGACCGACAATCTGCACCTGACCGCTGGAGAGATCAATATGGTTGATTGCAGTGATCGCAAGCGGAGTCAGACTCAGCGACACCAGCGTCGCGATGCGATCGCCGACAGCCAGATTGTGTCTGGAGACAGTCGGCCCCATCTGCGCGATGGTTCCGATCAGCATACCCCCGGACCCAGTGACCGGGTTGTGGAGCTTCCCTCGTGTCCGCACGATCTCCCGTATCCGGTCTGCCACAGCGTCCGGATTGCCTCCAGCCGCGTCTTTTATCTGCGTGAAACTCGCCGCATCAATGTTGAGGATGTCAACGTCGATCAGCATCTCATCGTCTCCACAACGCCTGCTGTTGTCCACTTTCCACGCTGGTTGCGGCATGGACCCGACTGGTTCAATCACTCTGCCGATTCCGTATGGGTCTCCCACTTTCAACACCCCTTTTCACTGCTGAGCCACTTCTTTTTAGCGCGGCGCCCCGTAATGGCGTCAGTCAGACACATAGTAAGCAAGATGCATGCCAGGGTGCCTGCTCCGCCGGGATCGTGTGCTGTGCCGAGGCGAGTTCGGCGGAGCCGTGTTTGAGCAGCGGAACAGCACACGATCCCGGCGGAGCGAGGTTGCCCAGCACAAAATCAGGGAACCCGAGGGTTCCCTGAAACGATGGAATTGATGACTGCCAGGATACCACATCCATATATTGAAAAGCCAAATCAGACGCGGAAACAACTCAAGAGTTGTCTTTAGCACATCCCTCCAGCTTCTTTTATGAAGTGGGCAAACCATCCTTCGTCAAGTGTTCTGTTCCGTTTTCCAACGCAACCACACCCTCTCTTCCATCGTTAAGCAGTAGCATGCCCCGTGCCGGTTCCTTCATTCACGACAGCACAGTCACAATCCGTATTTTTTCATCTTGGATTGCAGTGTCTGTCTCGGAATTCCCAGGCTGGCTGCGGCCTTTGCGATGCGTCCGCCGCTTTTCGACAGCGCTTCCTGAATCCAGAGCCGTTCGCTTTGTGCGAGTCGCGCAGACAAAGACAGCGTCGCGGCGCCGTCTTTGTCAACCGTATCAGCAACCGCACCAGCAACCGTATCAGCAACCGTATCAGCAACCGCACCAGCGGCAGCTGTCGGCGACTGTTCAGCCACGGGATGAACAGTCGCTGGACGATGATCGCGCAGCAGATACGCCGGCAAGTGCTGACGTTCGATCAACTCATCTTCCACCACGATCATCGCCGCCTCGATGGCGTGTTTCAGCTCTCTGACGTTGCCGCGCCAGGTCGCGTGTAACAGAACGTCCATTGCGTCTGCGGTCAGGGTGCGCACGAATTTCCCGAAACGCTCGTTATAGAGCGCAAGAAAATGATCGATCAACATTGGAATATCCGCTGGCCGATCGGCCAGCGGAGGCAGCCGCAGCGCAGCGACTCTCACCCGATAGTACAGATCCGCGCGCAATTGGCCGGTTCTGACGGCCTCCTCCGGGTCGCTGTTCATGGCGGCCACAATGCGGACGTCCACTGGTATGGCCTTGTTGTCCCCCAGACGGCGCACCTGCTGATCTTCCAGAACCCGCAGCAGCTTAGTCTGCAAGTCGGGCGGCATGGAATTCAGTTCATCGAGAAACAGGGTGCCGCCATGCGCCAGTTCAAATAAACCCTGCCTGTTCTCTGCGCCAGTAAAACTGCCCTTCACAGTTCCAAAGAGAATGCCCTCCAGCAACGCCCCCGGCAACGCCGCACAATTTTGGGCGATAAATGCGTTGCCTGCGCGAGCGCTGGCGCCGTGAATTCCCTGCACAAGCAGTTCTTTTCCGGTGCCGGTTTCTCCATACACGAGCACCGGAGACGATGTCGCCGCCACTTTTTTCGCCATCTCCACCACGCGCAAAACTCCGGGAGTCACGGTCAAAAGATCCGCCAGCGACCAGACCACGCCGCTGCCGCCGCGTACATTCCTGACCCCAGCCGATGGCAGCCGCGCCGCCTGGAGATCGACCACGCGTTCCGCCAGGTGTTTCATCTCCGTCATGTCCGCTGCGATCTCCAGCGCGCCGATCAACCGCCCCCCCGCATACACCGGCCTGGTGGTGTTGGTCGTATGCACCTCATCGCCCCGATAGTTTGTATAGGACTGACGGCGATGTGAAATTGTTTCCTCTGACCGCAGGACGCGCAGCAGCGAACTCGTTTCCTCGCTCAGCGATGGGAATACGGCAAGCAGGTGCCTCCCCGTCACCTCGCTAGGCTGCAGTCCGTCCAGCCGGCCCGCGTTATGATTGTAGTAGACTGTCACGCCGCGCGTGTCGACAGCGTGGACGCCGACATCCACACCTGACAGGACGGCCGTCAGCCAGGCATGCTCATTCGCTTGCTCCGTCACGCAACCAGTCCCCCGGACATAAGACGCGTTCTATTGTGACTTTACGATCCCGCACAGCTTTCACGATGAAAGACTGCCCGGACAGTTCATGGGCTCGACCATGATCATCAAAAAGGTAAATCTGTTCAGAAATGCGTCTGCCTTCGCCCGTTTTCACGGAGGGTTCCATGTCCCCGTCAGCCAGTCCTCCAGGCGAGACATAGGCGTCCTGATACGCGTGGCTCGCAGCCGTGTCATGGGCAACATAGTATTCCGGCGGAACGCCTCTGCCTCTCGCCTCCTGTTCCAGAGTCTCCATGAGACGGCGGCGGTGTGACTCGTCTTTCACGTCCACCCCGTGAAACACTCTTCTGTTCAGCAGCCGCTGGGCAAGGTCCCGCAGCACGTCATCGGCATGGTGCGACCACAGATGCATCGCCGTCCACAATACGCCGTCGTCCAATTCCAGATATTCAGCTGCGTGCGCGTGATCGGCCTCGTCAAGCCGTCCGTCGAGCAAAGCGTTCAGGCCGCTGAATCCAGGCACCTGCGCACTGATCATCCGCGCTCTTTGCAGCAGTTTCTCGATCATGACTTCCGCCGCGCGCGTCGTTCTATGGAAATATACATGCAGATACATGTAGTAACGACACATAATGTAGTCTTCAGCGATACTCTGTCCTTTATCGAGATCAAGACCAACTTCCGGTTCCCCCGCGACCTCGCCGATCCGCATGACGTGAATGAGCCACTCCACGTCGAATGTTCCGTATCCCGCTCCCGTCATCAGGGCGTCGCGCAGAAGATAATCGATTCTGTCCGTATCCAGCTGGCTCGACAACAGCTTGACAACGGCCCGCGACGGTTCAAATCTCTTCTCGATGATCTGCGCCACCTGTTCCGAAAATCCCGACTCATACCCTTCCAGCACCTGATGCACCTCCGTCGCGGGAGAACGGATGATCGCCGTGGTCCACAACTCGTGGCGCTGCGAGGTCACCGCTTCCAGCGCGTGGGAAAAGGGCCCATGCCCGATATCGTGCAGCAGGGCGGCGGCAATCGCAACATTGCGATAGGACCTGACATCGGCCCGCAACTCGCCGCTGTTCATGTTCCCCTGCCACTGCGCCGAGGCGTCCAGCACACGCCGCATGAGATGCGCCACGCCAAGCGAATGCACAAACCGCGAGTGTTCCGCTCCGGGATAGGCGATGTTTCCAAGGCCCAGCTGCCTGATCCTGCGCAAACGCTGAAATTCGGCTGTATTGATCAAATCGATCACAAAACGGTCGCTGTCTTCGAAGGCGATTAGATTGTGCACCGGGTCGCGGAAGCTTTTCACTGAGGAACCCCTTCTGAAATCGGTAATACGTCCACTCTAACAATAATCGTCAGCAGCGTAAAGCAGGAAGTCGCCTCTGCGCCGCGAATGTATTGTTATGTAGAGGATGTTCAAAAAGGGATCAGAACTCCCCGGCGCATTGCGGCGTCAGCGCCAAGAATGCTCCCTCACGTACCCAAATCGTACGCTCGGTCCGCATTCTTGGCTCGCTTCCTTGCACTGCGCGGATCTTACCTGCCCCCTTTTTGAACAGGCTCATATAGATGTTGCAGGATGACCTGCGAAACGAGGTGCGACTGTGAATGCTTATGAACAGAGTGTGCTCAAAGAGTGGATGGCGGCCGAAGCTGCGCCGAAGCCATTCACAGTAACATTGACAAAACGCCTGACCGGAAAAGCGCGGGCCGTTATGAGTCTGGCGGCGCACGTCGCTCCTGTTCGCGGACCCGCCATGGCGGACTGGCTGCGCGAAACCATTCGCGCCATGATCGTGAAGACGCT
>JAKADD010000113.1 GCA_021820825.1 Bacillota bacterium | reverse complement strand
GAGTTCAAAAATAAGTCCTCCTGTTAGAATACCCAATTTAGTTTGATCTTGTGGCTTTAATATAGACGTTGTTTCCGATACAAATTGCGATTTCGTTTTTTGTTTCGACACCAGGAATCGCGTATAAATCAAAGTGAAGGTACTTTCCAATATGTTTACCTGGTCTTTGCACCTTTTCAGAGGTCACCGCATAGGTTTGGCTGTCCCAAGTAATCTGGGCAGGCATATTAATTCCTGCCTGTCCTTGCCCTGGTATCTGGACTACGTTTGTTGTAGGTGTAGTTCGATTAAGCCGACCAGTGGGTTTTGTAGAGGTTAAGAACACCCCAACGACAGCCAAGATAACGGCCGCTGTACTCACACCAATTCCACTTATAATCCACAATCGCTTACGTAACGATACGTCTTTCTGCCGACACGTCGCGTGATAAGCAGTTCGTTCGATGGCGTCGATTATGTTTTTCTGCAATTCGTCAGGCATTTTAATTTTTTACAAAGACGCTAATTTGTCTCTAAGTTCTTTCAGATCCATCCGGGTTAGCCCCCTTTCTTAAGTCGTTCTCAATCGTACCATCAGTAAAAATTAATTGAAGCTTCTTGAGTGCACGATGTAGGGTAACCCGTACCTTCGTTTTTGGCCAACCAAGTATTTGCGCAGCTTCAGCTGTGGAGTTATCTTGGATAATTCGTAGAATTACCATCTGCCGATATTGCACCGAGAGGTATTGCAAGATGCTTTCTATTTCAACAGATTCATACGAATCCTGGCTAGATAGCGTACCAGGAAAAAGGTGGATATCTAATTCCTGTAGTTGTCCTAAACGCTTTTTCTTTCGGAGTTCATCCCGGAGATGATTACGTACAATCGACCATAACCATGTACGTGGGCTGCTTCGGAGTTCAAATCGATGCCACGCTTGTAAAGCACGTAGAAATATTTCTTGAACCACGTCTTCGGACTGTATCGGATCGCCAAGTGTGAAACGCACATATTGGTACACTTCATTTCCGTATTGCACAAATAGTCCTTTGATCGCTTCCGCAGCGTTGCTCTGTAGAGCGGCCATACTATACCTCGTTTCCGTCATACAGGTAGTTTTTTGCTTGCGGTATTTGTTACGTGAGATCAAATTGATTTCATATCCAATAATACCCAGCGAAACAAATCATGTGTTTCGTTCGACTATTCGTATGACTTTCGAAAGGAGTGAGTATGATGATGTTGAGTAAAATAGTGTGTCAAGCATCAAAGCGAGTAATCTCACCAATGGAACGTGATCTTGTCGAATGGTAGGTTCCAGCGCGGCTCCTGAACGCGGATGTGGCCGGGCGTGCATGCGCTCGACCACATCGTTGCAACGCTTCGGGATCATTACGGAACTGGTTCCAATTTGTAAAGTTCCCGATCGTACCAGTAGCTCTCACGCCAGCAGTCCTCAATCTCCGCCTGCTTCTCTTCAACGCTCCAGCCGCAAACGGTCGCCATTTCGACCGCAATCTCTACGAGCGCCCGAACCGCATCCCGCCGCCAAACCAGCCCAGCCCCGTCCTGCGCACCACGACATCCGCAAGATGAACGGCCATTTCACGCTCCACCAGGTATCGCAACTCTCCGCGCAACAGCGGCACATGGGAAGCGATGCGACCCGCTCCGGGCGGGCCATCGTAAAGGACTACGCGCTCTGCCTCGTCTCCATACCGACGAGCGAGCATCGCGCCGTCCTCCGCACTCACCCCGGCCAAGACGCGGAGGCGGGCGGCCTCTTCCTTGACCCAGTCGGCCATCCCTTTGGGCGGAATCGACACGCCGCCCGGCAGCGGCGCCACCGGCGACAGCGTCTTGGCGCGTTCCGTGAGCCAAGCGTTCACTCCGCCCAACCGCTCCGCCAAATCCGCATGCTCATAGACTGTGTCCATGACCTCTTCCGCCATTTTCCGCCAAGCCGTGAGCTTCCCGCCGGCGATGGTCACGAGCCCCGACGGAGAAACCCATATCTGGTCGCGGCGCGACACGTCCTTTGAGGCTTTCCCCGGTTCATACACGAGCGGCCGAACACCGGACCACTGACCGACAATGTCGGAAGATTCGACCTGAAGCTTCGGAAAAACCCCGTTCACCAAATCGAGCAAATACTCCACATCGCGCTCCAAGATGTCTGGATGGTACAAATCCCCCTGGTATGTCTCGTCGGTCGTTCCGACGTAGGTGCGGTCCTCGCGCGGAATGATGAACAACAGTCGGCCGTCCGGCGTTTGAATCGCGAATGCGTGCTCGACGGGAATCCGCTCCCGCGAGAACGCGATATGAACGCCGCGGCTGTGCAGAATTTCCGACTCTGCGTCACCATTTTGCTCCGGTTCCTTCGTTGCTCGAACTCGTTTTTCCCCTATGGCGGAGACCGTTTCACGATCCATCTGGAGGATGTTTTCAATCCAAGGACCGACGGCGTTAATCACGACTTTCGCCCGAACTTCCGCACTGCGCCCGCTGACCGGATCCAGCGTCCGGGCGCCGCACACCCATCCGGATTCATAGAGAAGGTCCGTGACCGACGTGTAGTTGAGGCTCACCGCTCCCAATTCCTCCGCCGCGCGAAGCACGGTGACCACGCAGCGCGCATCGTCCGTAAGATATTCGTGATAGAGCACCCCACCTGTCAACCCCTCCGGGTTCGTCTGCGGCTCAAGGCGCAAAACCTCCTCCGTGGACAGCACCACCCGCTGTTCGCCCGGATCAACCTGCGCCAGCTTGTCGTACAGCCAGACAGCCGTGCCCATAGCAAACTTGCCGTATTTCATGTTGCGGTAGATGAGCAGGAGAAAAGGCAGCGGATGAACCAAATGAGGCGCCAATCGCTGCATCCCTTCCCGCTCTCGCCCGCCTTCGCGTACGAGCAAGAATTCGGCACGCTCCAGGTAACGCAACCCGCCGTGAAAAAGCTTTGTCGATCGGCTGCTCGTTCCCGAGGCGAAGTCTTTCGCCTCCAAGAGCGCCACCCTCAGCCCGGCCAGACTCGCGTCACGCGCAATGCCCGCACCCGTAATCCCGCCGCCGATGATCAGGACATCAAAGATCGCAGACTCCATGTACGCCATCCGTTTTTCGCGCGCGTCACGCGATAGCGGCAAGTCGTGCACAAAAAACCCTCCGCTTCTCTGTTCGCGCGATTGCCGCCCACATCACGACTCGCGCGAAAAAGCTATAGTTGCGCGCACCGCTCTGCGCCATCCGGCGTAAAGCGACTCGCGTTGCTCCCCGTCCATCGCAGGAACAAACTCGCGTTCCACGGCAAAATGCTCGCCAATTGCGTCGCGATTCTCCCAGTATCCGACGGCCATCCCAGCCAGATACGCCGCCCCAAGCGCCGTCGTCTCAATCACCTGCGGCCGTTCCACCGGCACGCCAAGCAGATCGCTTTGAAACTGCATCAAAAATGCGTTGGCGACCGCTCCACCGTCTACGCGCAAACTGGCGAGGCGAATTCCAGAATCCGCCTCCATCGCAGACAGCACATCGCGCGTTTGATATGCGAGCGACTCAAGCGCCGCCCGGACAAATTGGGCCTTCGTCGTTCCCCGCGTCAGTCCAAAAACCGCGCCGCGCGCGTTCGTATCCCAGTACGGCGCCCCGAGGCCCACGAAAGCCGGCACCAGGTAGACACCATCTGTTCCTTGCTCCGCCTCATGAGCGAGGTCTTCCGACTCCGGCGCCGAAGCGATCATCCGCAGCCCGTCGCGTAACCACTGAATTGCCGCGCCCGCCACAAAAATGCTGCCCTCTAACGCATACTCCACCTGACCGTCGACTCCCCAGGCAATGGTCGTAAGCAACCCGTTTTTTGATGGAACCGCTTTCGAGCCTGTGTTCATGAGCATAAAGCAACCCGTGCCGTAAGTGTTTTTGGCCATGCCAGGTTTGAAGCAGGCCTGACCGAACAGCGCCGCCTGCTGGTCCCCCGCCATTCCCGCGATCGGGATGCGCGCTCCGTCAAACAAATCCGGCGCCGTGTGGGCGTATACCTCGCTACAAGACTTGACCTCCGGCAACATGGACGCCGGAACTCGCAGCAAGGCAAGCAATTCCTCGTCCCAACGCAGGTCGTAAATGTTGTACATCATCGTGCGCGACGCGTTCGAATAATCCGTGACGTGATTCTGCCCGCCAGACAGCTTCCACACGAGCCAAGCGTCCATCGTTCCAAAAAGCAAGTCTCCGCGCTCCGCCCGTTCGCGCGCGCCCTCAACGTGATCGAGCAGCCACCGCACCTTCGTTCCCGAAAAATACGCATCCACCACGAGCCCGGTCTTTCCCCGAATCGCGTCTTCATGACCGGCGTCCTTCAGTTCCTGACAGATTTCAGAGGTCTGACGACTTTGCCAAACGATCGCGTGATAAATCGGCTCGCCCGTATGCTTATCCCACACTACGGCCGTCTCCCTCTGATTCGTAATGCCGATTGCAGCCACGCTCGTCGCAGGAATATTCGCCTTTTGAAGCACCTCCGTCGTGACGCGAACGGTCGTCGCCCAAATTTCGTTCGCGTCATGCTCCACCCACCCAGGCTGCGGATAATGCTGCGTGAATTCCTCCTGCGCAACGCTGCGGATCGCGCCCGAATGATCGAACAAAATCGCTCGCGTACTTGTCGTTCCCTGATCTATCGCCATAATCAACCGATCTTCCATCTAATGCCCACCTCTCTCCAGACTGACGCCTGCGTCCGCCTGTGCTGTGCTTGCCTGCCGCAATTCTCCCATCGGCACGTGTGCGCCGCTCATAGCGCCTGTGTCCATTCTTTCTTCAGTAAAATCTCCGTCTACTCAAACTGCGTAAGAGTGCTAAGAGATTCCACCTGTTAGGCGGCGCTTTTTTTAGCGCGTTCTTCAAGCGTCAGAGCGATAAACCACTTGTAGACCCATACAGCAAACGCTGCGCCGACTAGTGGACCAATGATTGGCACCCACCAATATCCGAAGGGCCCAGGGAACGCATTGGATCCCCAACCCGCCAGCCAAGTGAACAGCCGAGGACCAAAATCACGGGCAGGGTTGATCGCATACCCGCTGCCCGTTCCATAAGACATCCCAATCGCCAACACGGCAAGTCCAATCACAAACGGAGCCATGTTAGACTGAACACCCTGATTTTTCTGATCGACAATCCCCAGAATAAAAAGGACCAGGAAAAAGGTTCCGATCACTTGGTCGATTAACGGACCCAGCATGTTGCTTCCATAATACGAAGCTGGAAACGTCGCAAATATGCTAAAAGTGGTGAGTCCTCCTGACGAGGCGCGAGAGGTCACGTGATTAGCCATATTCCACGCATTAATCGCGCTATTGTAGTCCAAGTAGACGAGAGCAGCCCCAAGGAAGGCCCCCGCCACTTGGGCAATCCAGTAAAGGGGAACTTTTCGCCATGGAAAGTCTCCTTTGATCGCAAACGCGAACGTGACCGCGGGATTCAAGTGCGCGCCAGAAACGCCACCCGTGACGTAGACTGCCATGGTCACGGCCCATCCCCAGGCGATCAGCATCCAGCCGCCCGCCCCCTGAAATATAACAAGCGTACGACCAGATTCTGTGAGCCCGACAACGGCAACCGCGACGACACCCGCTCCAAATGCGATGAAAATGCCCGTTCCCAATAATTCTGACAAAAGCTCTCCCCAAATCGTTGTTCTCCACCTGTTTTTCACAGATTGAGTCTGCAAAGGTCTTCCCTCCATTGCTGAATATAGACTTTCGGCATTAGATTTTTATTGATTTCTCAAGGGATTTTATTTTGAGGTTTTTGTCGTTTCCTCCACCATTGATGTGGTGGCCTTGCCTGCTTTAGGTTGAGAATTGGAAATTCCGCCTCGGAATTCGATGAAAACACCACGGAAATCCGCAAATAACACTTGACATTTTAAAACAACCCCAATAATCGCGACAGAGAGCCTTACCAACTCTATCCTTCGTCGAAAGGGGTAGTCCCCCTCATGTTACCTGCAATTCCCTCTCATGCCCAGTACCAATCTTTTGCCCCAGGGCCCACGCAACTTTTTTCCAGTTCGACTGACCTCGCCTTGCCTCTCGGCGCAATTACGGCTGGCCTTTACCCTGATTCCGTGTCTATGCGACAAATTTCGCGGTTTATGGACGAGATTCGGCTAACGATTTTTGTCGAAATCTGTTTGCTTGTAGACCCGTCTATCCCGTAAGAAATAAGAAACCAGTCAAAGGCAAGAAGGGGCAGAAAGCGCCCACCACGACACCCCATAAGGTAGAACGATTGGTCAACAGAATCTTGCTGCGCAAATCCAGCACCAAATCATTGCCTACCGATCTCCTCATGGCCCTGTTTCGCGAGCCGTTTATACAGGTCTCTGAGAAACTTGGGATCATGGGCGACGTGTCTGCTCTTTCTGTCGCAGGAGACGGAACCCCCGTGCGGACCGCTGCCTTTCCCCGTAGCAAGCGCATTTGCGGATGCCGGGAACAAGGGATTGACCCATGCACCTGTCACCGCCTCTATTCACAACCCGATTGCGACATCAGTTGGGACAGCCATCGCAACTGCCATTTCTTCGGCTACCATCTCTACATGTTGACAGCTTCAGACAGTCACTATGACCTGCCACTCTACCCGAGACTGGGGCGCGCTTCCCGTCATGACTCCGTGTCGCTCATTGTGAGCATCAAAGAGTTTGGACACTATTACCCGGATTGGCGTTGGAAACAGGTATTACTCGATGCGGTCCATGATGCCGTGCTCTTTTACCGGTATTTCGAGTCCAAGGGCACCATTCCGTTCATCGACTTCAACAAACGTCAAACCAGAAACAAGAAGTACAAGGATAACATCACGGGTTTCCCTGAAGGGGTACCCATTTGTCAAAAGGGCCTGGCGATGAAAGACAACGGGTACGACCGTACTCGTGGGCGACGCAAATACCGCTGTCCCTTAATGCAAAAAGGCGTCTGCACCTGCGATTCGCCTTGCTCTGACTCGTCCTACGGTCGGTGCGACACCTACACCAAGGACAATCCTCGCTTATTCCCGCCCGTCGCCCGCCACAGCGACGAATGGAACGATGTCTACAAACGTAGAACAACTGTTGAGCGTTCGAATAAGCGGGAGAAGATCGACTACAAGTTTGAAGCCGTCAGACACCGCAGCATGAAGATGTGGCTGATCGGGATCTTCGGCATCATGATGTGCCAGCACTTGGATGCTTAGTACCAAAAGATCAAGATCGACTTAAAGTCGACCCTCTTTGGGCTAAGGCCAAAGAGATGATACCTACTCAGCCGTGATGATTTTTCAAAAAACATCATCATCTCGGTTTCTTTGTCATGCCCTTTTGACTATGGAAATCAAGCAGACATACCGGACACGTCCTTTTTCCAGTAATAATATTGAATAATTATAACGCTTGCCCATTTAGGCATGCCTCAATGCCGAAAGGCTATTATCTATATTTATAAGAGGTTGTTCAAAAAGGGTCGAGAACTCTGCGGCGCAGGGCTTCGGCTTGTGCTGGACATGCGTGCTCATGTCCCACCTATCGTACACTCCGCGCGC
>JAKADD010000112.1 GCA_021820825.1 Bacillota bacterium | reverse complement strand
CGGTTTTGTCTGACGATCCAGGCCATGGCGCTTGACTGCCGATACGCTGTATTGGGGTGCATGTCCAGTTGCGCAATCAATGCGCCCGGCTGTTTGGATGAAGGAAAAATTCCCATATCCACTCCTGCGACGCCAACGGCCACACCCACGAGCAGTGCGGCGACTCCGTACACGAATCGCGGGCGCAGCAGCGTGAAGAATCGCTTCAGACCATTGGATGCGAACAGGCGCCACCTGGCTTGCGAAGCATGGCGGGGGTGGAGATTCTTTTTTGGCGGACGCGCAGAAAACGCCGCCTGTATCGTGCTTTCGCGAATTCTGGACAGCATGGCGTCTCGCTCCGTTGACGACCCTTCTTCTGTAAGCAACAACTCATGCGTATGCCACATGGTCTCACAGTCCTGTTGGCAGGAGACGCATGTTGTCATGTGCTGTTCGAATTCACGCGTCTCTTTTTCGCTGAGTTCCCCCAACATATAGGACAGGAGAAAGTGACAGCCAATCTTGGTGTTGGTCATTAAGAGCGCACCTCCAGGTCGCTGTTTTCCAGAAAGGATTTCAGCATCTTCAACGCCCTGTGCAACCGGGTTTTTACAGTACCTATCGGCATTTCCAGAATGCTCGCTATTTCTGAAAGGCTATATCCCTGAAAATAGGCCATCTCCACAACGGTTCGTTCCTGTGGCCGCAAGTGTGACATTGAATCGACCAGTTCGCTCCTCAAAAGCGGCGTGTTAAAGTCTGCATCGTCAGTCTGTCTGCGAGAACGCTCGCGCGAATCAGTGAGTTCAAGACTTGTTGCGTCCATGCGGCGATGCGCACTGCGCACATGATCAATGGCGGTCCGGCGCGACACGGAACTGAGCCAATGGACAAATCTCCCTTTGCCTGGATCAAACGTGCGAGTCGTCCATACTTTTGTGAAAACGTCCTGGATAACCTCTTCGAGCATGAGCGGATCAGCGATCAGACGGCGGGCGATCGCATACACCTGGCGGGCGTGTCGATCGTACAGTTCTGCCAGCGCATAGCCGTCTCCCTTTACGACGCGCGCAAACAGTTCCTCGTCAGACAAGTGCCCAGCCTCCTCGACCAGTGTGTGAGGGAACGGCCATAGTATGGTCATACTATTGTATACGATCAGTGTGCAAAAACAGTTTTCTGATGGTCGTATCAAATGCCGAAATAAGCAATCCGACGCAAAGGCGCAAATCGGGAAATCAAACGCTGGCTTGCTTTGTGGTGGCCTTCAAGGTACACTACCCATTATGCACGTCAGATGTAGACGTGGAGCTGTGGTGTAGTGGCCCAACATGCCTGCCTGTCACGCAGGAGATCGCGGGTTCGAATCCCGTCAGCTCCGCCACTTGAAAAGCCTTATGCAGCAAGCAAAATCGGATGGTTGCCTGTAAATGGCTTCCATTCGATTTTGCTTTTGATCTAGTTTTGAGCTGGTTTTCAGCCGGTCCACCCCTTCTCGGGATTGGCTTCGTTGCGCATGCAGATAGCGGACGAATACAAACTCAGTAAGGCAGAACTGGTGCGACGCGCTTTGGAGTATTGGCTGGCCATTCAGGAGACAAAGGACGACCCGTTCCAAGATTTGATTGGGTATCAAGGAGCAGGTCATCATGGAAGTTCGACTGAAATCTGCAATACGAGGTTATTCTGTCTTATGAAACTGGAGTATCGACATGGATTGCTATTTGCTTTGATAGACATCGTTTTCCGTGGTCGGAAGCTAACCGTACATGACGTGGTCATCGATACGGGTGCTGTTCAAACCATTCTCTTGCTCACGAATCTATCACCGGGTTGAGGGGCATATGCCATTGACATCGGTTCGCAGACGGTTCTTCGTCTGCTTGGCCTGGTGGCGCTCGATCTTTTCATATAAGACAAATGATCTATATGCCGATCGCTTCGATCATGTCGGTTTTGGCGCGACTCAGTATTGCCAGCGTGTGGAATGGCAAGGTATGGTCGACCACGACACCGCAGTGTGTCGCTTGACTCCTGACAAGAATGACTTTCGAAAAATGGCATAGGATGAGTACTCCTGGTCAAACCCATCTTGCGAACGGAAGTGACTGCTTGTTCTTGTTGCTCATCGGCGCCATCGCGCTTTTCGTGTACCTCAGCTTCATCTTGCCCACGCATTGGTTGAAAGTCGAGCGCAGCGGCGCCCCCTTGCGCCTGGGGATCAAAATCTTGCAGATCAGCGATATTCACATCGAACGCAACCGCATCAAGCCCCAGCGTCTGGCCCGCATTATCCGCGAAGAGCGCCCGGATCTCATCTGTCTGACGGGGGATTTTGTCGATCGCGCATCGGCCATCAGGCGGCTGCCACCCTTTTTACAGCCGCTCAGGGAGCTCGGCGTTCCGACGTACGCGGTGCTTGGAAATCACGACTATTTTCTCAAAGACGTGGCGGGTCTGGTCCAGACATTGCGGGATCAGGATGTCGTCGTGCTGAGAAACGAGATGCGCCAGGTGCTCGGCTTGCAGTTGGTCGGCATCGACGACTTTTGCTCGCGGCATCACGACGTCAAGGTGTTGAACGGGCTCGATCCGACCAGACCGGTCGTCATCATCACGCACGATCCGACGATCACACTGTTTCTGAAGCAGCGCTACGATTATCTGATGGCTGGGCACTTGCATGGGAAGCAGTTTGCCGTACCATTCTTGTTTAAAATGAAGGATTTTGGTCCTTTGGCTGCCGCGGGGATTTATCAGGGACGGCATCGCTCCGCGCAGGGTCTGTACTACATCTCGAAGGGGATCGGGCAATCGGCGATCAACGTAAGATTTTTGGTGCGCAGTGAAGTGACCATCCACGAATTATGAGCGGATCATGCAGGCCGAATATGACCGCGCACATGCCCCCTTCTGTGCAGAATTATTGGCATATTATATTTCTGAGAGGTACTCTTTCTACAGAGAAAAGCTGTCGGCTTCGGTAGCCAAGGCCAGGGCTTGCGGTGAACTGGTATTGGCGATGAAGGGTTGGATTGCGTCTTGCGGCCTGTGTTTGTTTTGGTTTAGAAGAGTTCGGCAGGAATTGGGAAAACGGGAGAAAGCGATTGTCTAGGCGGATTAGATCAACGGTGCATCGTCGTCGGATTCGCGCAGATAAGGATGTCCACATCTCCTTGACGCGGACCAAAACCCCGCCATTCGGGAAGAATTGGAGGTGTTGGCGATGTTCGATCCAACGATGGAGAAGGCATTCAACCTGTGGGAAGCGGTGAGTAAGGACCCCGAAAACTGGGCTGCTTATATTAACCGCGATATGGCAATTCGTGACTTGAATCAGATGAAGAGAGAAGCGCGAGAAGAAGGGCTGGAGGAAGGCAAGCTGGAAGGCAAGCTGGAAACGGCTAAGGCCATGCTGGAGGATGGCTTGAATGTGGTGAGGGTTTCTCGGCTGACAGGCATTCCGATTGAAGAATTGGAGCGCCTGCAAGAAGAACATCACTGATGATCACGCGCGATCGGTTCGCGCATTCGAACAACCAATAGGCTCTTTTCGAGCCGCATGCAATCCAACAGGAAGGCACCTGGATTTTGCCTCATGCCGGGTGCCTTCCTGTTTTATGCTTATTCCAGTGGTGTTGCCGCCCAGGTTTTTGTCGGAACCTGGGCGGCCTTTTCTCTCTTTCGGCGCCGGTGCTATGTGCGCCAGGGACTGTCCTGCTATAATGACGTTAACGGAGCATGCTCCATGCCGCAGTGCAGCGCTGTCAGTATGGGGGAATTCGCCCAGCCGGGATCGTGCGCTGTGCCGAGGCGAGTTCGGCGCAGCCGTGTCTGACGTGTCTGAGCAGCGGCGCAGCGCACGATCCCGGCTGGGCAGGCGCAGTTTCGAGACAGCGTTTTATAGGGGAGGCCAGTTATGCAGCATATTCTAGTCGTCGATGATGAAGAGCCGATCGCGGAAATTTTGCGTTTTCAACTGGAGAAGGCTGGATACTCAGTGAGTGTTGCTCCTGACGGAGAGGCTGCCATTGCTTTTGTCAATCATTCGCCGACGGCCGTAGACCTGATTTTGCTGGATCTCATGCTGCCCAAAAAGGATGGCTTCGAAGTGTGCAAAGAGGTGCGGCAGTTTTCCGCAGTGCCCATCATCATCCTGACAGCGCGCGACGCGGAATTGGATAAAGTCCTCGGTCTTGAACTCGGTGCGGACGATTACGTGACCAAACCGTTCAGCGCCCGTGAACTGCTTGCGCGCGTGAAAGCAAACCTGCGTCGGCAAATGGCGCTGGCGGAGGATGTGGAGGCCGGGAAACGGGAACAGCTGCAGGTCGGGGATCTGATCATCGATCCCATGACCATTCAGGTATTTCGGGCGGGCGTGGAAGTTGTTCTGACACATCGCGAATTTGAACTGCTCTTTTATATGGCGAAACATCCGGGGATTGTCTATTCGCGCGAACAGTTGCTCCAGGATGTGTGGGGATACGATTATCTGGGAGACGAACGGACTGTGGATGTGACCATCCGTCGCCTGCGCGAAAAGTTGGAAGAAGATCCGGGCAACCCCGCCTATATACTGACCAGGCGTGGAGCAGGTTATCTCTTCCGGCGCGCTTAGGGGTCCGGACGATGTTTCAGAGTGTGCGCTATAAACTCATGGCGGTGTACCTGCTGTTGATCCTGTTCGCCATGCAATTGATCGGCGCGTATTTTATCCAGTCCTTAAACCAGTATTTCGTCAACAACTACACGAAAACGATTGCGCATGAAGCGCTGTTTCTCGCCAATCTCGTCAGTGTGCCGATGAGCGTTTCAAACGGAAAGGAACCCAATCTGCTGAATGTGTTGCAGCCGTTTTCCGCATTGGCGAACGCGAGCGTCTATGTTCTGGATAAGGATGGAAACGTCATCGGAACGTCGGCCAACCCATTTATTATCGGTCAGAAACGCGTCGATCCGGAAGTCACGGAAGCCCTGCTTGGATTGCAGACACAGCAGATTGCGCTTGATCCGCGAACCCGCCAGCGCTACCTGTATCTCGCCGTTCCTGTTCGCTATCGGAACCGCGTGAGGGGGGCGGTGGAAATTGTCGCACCCATGAATGGCGTGTATCAGTCCATATCTCGCATCATCATCATCTTCGCCACGGGCACTTTGATTGCTCTTGGCTTGACCGCGCTTCTGGCAGCCATTATCGCGCGCACCATCACAGGACCCATTACGGCGATCACCCGGACGGCCAGAGCGCTGGCTGGGGGGGATTTTGACCAGGTTGTCGATATTTATTCAAATGACGAAATTGGCGAACTGGCGTCTACGTTTAACATGCTTACGCGGCGATTGAAGCAGGCGATGCGCAGCACGGAACAGGAAAAGAGACGTCTGCAGGCTGTCATGTCCACCATGAGCGACGGCGTGATCGCGACCAACCGGATGAACGACATTCTGCTGATCAATCCTGCCGCCTCGCAGTTGCTGCGCGCCGCGCATCCTGTCATCGGGCATCGGTTATCCGATGTATTGCCGGGAACGTTTGCCGCAGGCGATCGCCAGTTGGTTGAGGTGGGGGAAAAAACGATCTCAGTGTCCGTGATGGCTTTGGATCACGACCGCGCGGAAAACGGCGGCGCGGCGTTCGACCGGAGAGCGGCGGATAGCCAGGGCGGACAGGTTCTGGTTATGCGCGACGTGACAGAGGAAACGCGACTGGAGGCCGCGCGCAAGCGTTTTGTGGCGGATGTGTCTCATGAACTGCGCACGCCGCTCACCACGATCAAGAGTTATGTGGAGGCGCTGCTTGAAGGGGCGTATCGGGACGAAGATCTGGCCCGTCATTTTCTGCAGGTCATGGATCGTGAAACCAATCGGATGATCAGGTTGATCCGGGATTTATTGCAACTTACAAGATTTGACGCCGGTTATGAACAGTTGCGTCGCGAATCCGTGTCGATTCAGGAAGTGATCAACGGTCTGGCTGAGCGTTTTGCGTTGCTTGTGTTTGAGGCTGAGGTGCAGTTTGTGGTGGATGCGCCTGACCATGCGCTGGTGAGCATCGATCGGGACCGGTTTGATCAGGTTCTGGACAATATCGTGTCAAACTCTCTGAAATATACGCCGAAACATGGAATTATCACTGTCTCTGCCAGCGTTGACCGGAGCACGCAGCAGGTTACATTTTTGCTGCAGGATAACGGGTCAGGGATTGCGGCGCGGGAATTGCCCAATATTTTCGATCGCTTTTACCGGGTCGACAAAGCCCGGTCTCGCCAACTCGGGGGAACGGGTCTGGGTCTGTCGATCGCGCGGGAGATTGTGATGGCGCACGGCGGGGAGATTGTCGTGGAGAGCGGTCTGGAAGCGGGCACCACAGTACGCATTTCGCTTCCCATTGAAGGAGGGGAGGAGCCACTGTGAAGAAACATTCCCTGACGCCGCGCACTGTGGAATCAGTCAAGACAGTTGCTCTGGCGGCCCTGGTCCTGGCCAGCGTTCTGCTCTCTACTTTACTCTGGACGGGCACGCCGGGACAGGTGGCGATCGACAGGCCGACGTTTTTTTCCAATCCCTTGTACGGTCGTCGTCAGGCAGCCGGGGATTTTGTGGTTCCCCGGTCTATCGGCATCTGGACCAGCGCCAATGAGTTATTCCGGCTGGGGGGAACAAGCGTCGCCGCAGGCCAGATTATAGCGGCTCTGAGGCAGAGTCGGTTCGTGTCCGGCGCATTGCAGAAGGGAACTGCTGGGAACAACTCTGCGATCCCTGCCAGCGGACCCTATCTGGTGCTCAATTATGGCGGGTTGCTGCAGGATGGATCACTGTGGTCTCTCGCGATGCCGATACAGGGTCACCTGCCGAGTATTCCTGTCAGCGGACCCGTCTATGTGGTTCCGAAGCCAAAAACGGCAACCTGTGTGATCTCCTTTGCGACTGTCGGAGGCGTTTATCGCGCAGTGCTGGAACATGTACCGCAACTTCTGTTTACCGACATGACTCCCAACGACCAGGCAATTCCCTATGAACAGATCCCTGTAAATCAAACATTGCTCCATCTGCCTTATGCGGGGATCATGATGCAAGTCGACACCTGGACCCTCGCAGAACCGATTTCGTCACACATCATCGATTCCTACTTCGTTGATCCGTCGCTCATTCAAAATATACGGGGGCCTGCGCGTTCAACTTTTTACACCGATGGAACACGTGGTGTGCGCGTGCATGACGGGCCCTTTGGAAACGTGTTGACGTATCAGTCGCCCAGTGGTTCTCTGGGGGGATTCAATCAGTCGATGGCAGAGGCGCTGCTGACCGTCGTTCCATTCATCGACAGTCATGGCGGCTTCGTCGGCAATGACGTGCTGCAGAAAATGAGCGTGTCGCCTTCGAGTTCGGAGGTTAATCTGCAATTTTCAGATATGATCAATGGTTGGCCGCTGTTTGGATCGCTGGACCGGATTAGCGTACGATTGCAAAATGGCGGAGTGGTCCGACTGAACCGGAATCTGCCCT
This sequence comes from Bacillota bacterium, assembly GCA_021820825.1. Next base: position 85 of record JAKADD010000112.1, on the reverse strand, counting down.
ACCTTGGCATGGAACTCAGCCAGGTGCGGCAACGCATTTTGTCGGGCACGCAATTGGTTGCCGTTGTCGGGGAGAAGACACTGCG
>JAKADD010000111.1 GCA_021820825.1 Bacillota bacterium | reverse complement strand
CGGCGTGCTGGCGAGTTATCGGGCGCAGGAGATGGAATTCAGGCCGGAAGGGCAGGCATTGGCCCATTTTCTGAATGGCGTCGTCCGCCGCTTCGCGCCAGGGTCGGCGACTGCGACTGCGACTGCGACTGCAGCTAGGTCGCGGGGGGGCACATCAGCGACTGGGGCGGCGATTGGAGCAGACAGCATGGGTGTGAATCAAGGGGGAGCGGAGCAGTCGGCGTTTGCTCTTGCCGTGTGGATGTTGGAGACGGCCTTGCAGGAACTGCGCAAACGCGATGAGGAACACGGCGTCATCGAGCACAACGCCGCAGGGCGCGGGTCTCACTCCTCGACCTGAGGCGTAGACGTCGGTTATGGCGCGGCGTTTGCAGCGTTGCGATCCGCCGCGCTCGATTAGTTGGCGCAATAGTATCAAGTGCTCTGTAATTACTTCTCGGGTTTTGCTATCCTTTGCGCCGCGAGGCGGTATACTTCCTCCCGTTCCCGCGGTCCAATGGCGATGATCTCCATAACGGCAGTTCCATCTGGACGTTCGATTGGGCGATAAACCACGCGCAGGCTTGTCGCTTTGCTCTTGATCTTGACTAAGCCGTGAAGTTCCCCGTGTAACGGAATCCCACATCCTCCAGGCTTCATTCGCGGATTTTTCTCGGCTTGTTTTAGAATCAGCGCTAGAATGGCACGCTTTTGGTCTTTGTGGTACGTCCTGAAATCCCGGGCCGCTCCAGGCGTGAACTGCACTGCGATAGCAAGGCGTTCAAGCGCCTCATGCCATGCCTCATACTCATTCATCCGGTTATTCCTCGGACTCGACATCCATGCCGAGCATTTCCTTGCGAATATCATCAATAGAAATATCCTCACCCCGAAGCAATTCCTCCAAGGATACAGAAGCCTGTTCGTTGCGCCTTTCAAGCGCCAGGCGCTCGACCTGTTCGTCGATTGCCAGTTCTATGGCTTCCCGATACCGCAGAAGATCCTGAAAATATTCAAAGTCAACAATCACACCGCGAGCGTTACGTTTCTTGTCGTTTTGAATCACGTAGATGTCAGTACTCACGGTATCCGCATAGGAGTCAAGGATTTGACTCAACCTTTTCGTGCGAACCAAATCTGTCACGTTCAACACGTGATTTTGGACAAATTCCAGCGTATGGGACGTGATTCGCTTGGGCATTGGCTGAAACCTCCGGTTTATTCTGGCAACCCTATTATTACATGTTACGCGTGTTGTTTGCAACACATTACCACTTAGGGCATAATCCTGTCGACTGCGGCGTGGGTTGGTGGCGATTCTATCGTTGCCTATGATAAACTTGACCCAAACCAAAAGGAAAATGAGGGTTGTAAAATGAATCAGACTCCGACGCTTGAAGAATGGAAAGCGCTGTACGGGGCGGCCGTGGCTTTTCGTGACTTGGCCCCCTGGGCCTGGATGGACGATGACAGTTTCTTTGCAGTGCAGAATCCTGAAGACGGCGAAATGGGGTACTGTTCAGTGATGGGGGCTATGGGTGAGTTTCACGCTCTCGGGGTGTATCGTGGGCCGCAGGGTTGGGCGTCATTGCAACAGATCTGCAATGGCGCGATCGGTGAGGAGAACTCCGAAGTCCATTTTAGCCAGAAGGCGTTGATGGCGTCGTTTGAGGCAAGCGGCGGTGTGGATAAGCGCGATCGTGAGGTATTTGGAAAACTTGGTCTGCATTTTCGCGGCAAATACGCGTGGCCAGTTGTGCGCAGTTACGAGCCAGGCTATTTGCCGTGGTACCTCTCGGGGCCGGAAGTGCGTTTTCTGACGATCGCGCTTGAGCAGGTCGTGGAGGTGGCGAACCGTTTAAGGGAGAACGCCGGCCTGTTAACGCCGTCTGATGAGAAGTTCATCTTCACCCGCACCTTCAAGGGGGATCTTCAGCGGGGCGGGTGGTCGGATGCATGGACTCAGTTGCCTGATGATCGCATCGAAGCAAGTGTGCCTGTCGTTGTAGTGGATGAGACGCGAGTCAGACGTCTTATGCGTCGTGCCAAGCCAACCGGGGCATGGGAGATCGACTTTACCATGGCGCCATTTGCTGTGCATGAGGGCGAGCGGCCGATGTATCCACGCCTCTTGATGTGCGTTGACAGCCATTCGGGTATGATCTTGCAGGTGCACGCAGCCGCTGAACAGGACTATGGTGCGGAGTTTGTCGATCGGTTGCTCAAAACGATGGAGACCGCTGCGATGTATCCGAAAAAATTCGTGTGCATGCGCGAACACGTCGCGCAGTTATTCCAGCCTCTCGCCCAGAGCATTGGCGCCGAGATGTATGTGACGAAGCGGTTGCCCATGTTGGAGGAAGCGCGCACGGGGTTGCTGGAATCCATGAGGTGAGGGGGTTATTCCCATGCCTCGCTTGGGGGTGCGGAAGCCGGGTTAGGAAAATGCTTGACGCACGGGAAGATCATCACCTATAATGACAGCTAACCTCACATCATATTCTTGCCATTGTCTTGTGGACCATTGCGGACCACTAGAGTGCAGTTTTTATGAGAGAGTGGAAGTTTTATGAGAGAGTGCAGTTTTAGGAGATGAACTGGCCGTGGGTGTTTTCATTTTTAAGAGAATTCTGCAATCAATCCCTGTCCTGTTTGGAATCTCCCTCTTGTTATTTTTCATGATGCATGCAGTTCCGGGCGGCCCGCTTGCGATGTACATTCACGATCCGGGCATGACGAAACAACTGTTGCATCAACTCGAGACAAACCTCGGTCTCAATCAGCCAATCTGGGTTCAGTATGTCAACTGGCTGTGGGGAGCCCTGCACGGCAACTTCGGAGATTCGTATACATACGGCATCCCTGCTACCCAGATGGTGTTCGACCGTCTGCCCGCAACGCTGCTGCTGATGCTCTCGGCATTTCTGATTGCTGTTGTGTTTTCTTTTATAATTGGCGTCTTTAGCGCACTGCGCCAATATTCCTTTTGGGATCACGTCCTGACGGTTCTCAGCTATTTTGGTGTGGCCATGCCGACATTCTGGCTTGGGCTGATGGTGGTGATTCTGTTTGCCGTTCAGTTGCACTGGCTTCCGGTGGGAGGCATGAGTACACCTGGAGCGCCATTCAGCTTATGGAGCCGCATTCGGCACCTGATTCTTCCGGTGGGTATATTGGCTGCGTACCTGCTTGCCCATGAGAGTCGCTATGTGCGGTCTTCGATGCTTGAGGTGCTCCATGCGGATTACATCCGCACGGCTCGCGCCAAGGGGTTGCAGGAACGAAGAGTGATATGGCGGCACGCGGTGAAAAACGCACTGCTGCCAGTGGTCACCATCATGGTTATGGACGGCGCCTATCTGTTTGGCGGGGCGCTTGTGACGGAAACAATCTTCTCGTGGCCTGGTATGGGGCGCCTGTTTATCCAGGCCATCAGCCAAAATGATTATCCGGTCATGATGTTCGAAATTTCGCTATTGTCGGTAATCATTGTCTTTGCCAACATTTTGGCCGATGTGTTGTATGCGGTGCTGGACCCGCGCATTTCTTACAATACATAATTTAGGAAGCCGTTTCCATAGAGGAGTTGACGCGCATGGCTCTGGCATCGGCTGAATCGGTGGCAGTCAAACATAAAAAAACACAGCATTCCGAATTTGCGCGCATTGTGCGCCAAGTGTTTCGTGGTTGGCTCACATACGTCGCTGCAGGATTTTTGCTCCTGGTTCTGCTGGGCGCCCTGTTTGCGCCGTGGATCGCGCCTTATCAGCTCAATCAGCCTGACCTGACCGCCATGCTGAGTCCTCCAAGCGCCCAGCATCTGATGGGCACAGACGAAGTTGGAATTGATCTGTTCACAGAAGTCTTGTACGGCGGACGCATTTCCCTCATGATCGGCTTTGCCTCAGCGACCGTTGCCGTTGTGATTGGAGGAACCATCGGAGCGCTCGCCGGTTATTTTGGAGGTTGGGTATATTTCGTGCTCATGCGACTGACCGATGTAGGTCTGTCTGTGCCGATTCTTTTCGTGATTTTGGCCCTGACGGCGCTGCTTGGTCCAAGTCCGGAGACAATCATCGGGGTGATCAGTTTGACCTCCTGGATGTACCCGGCGCGCATCACTTGCAGTCAGTTTCTTACATTCAAGCAGCGCGATTTTGTCCTCTCCGCCAGAACGGTGGGCGGGCGCGATATGCGCATTATCGTGCGGCATATCTTTCCGAACGCGCTGGCGCCGCTGATTGTGAACGCGACGTTGCTGGTGGGCCAGGCCATCGTTCTGGAGTCAGTCATGAGTTTTCTGGGTGCGGGTATTCAACCGCCGAACATTTCCTGGGGCTATCTGTTGAACCAGGCGCAGTCGTACCTGACCAGCGCCCCCTGGTTATCGGTTTTCCCCGGTCTCATGATTTTTCTCGTCGTGCTTGCGATCAACGTACTGGGTGACGCCATTCGCGATGCGCTCGACGTACAGGCCATCCGTGAAGGAGGGATGTAGGGCCGCAGACAGACGTCACACGGTCAGTGAACACATGACACGCATTCACAGGAACTGAAATGCCATATTAGGGGGTATAAAAATTCAGATGAAAAAAACCAGACGGATCTTTGCTGCATCAGGAATTGCTCTGACCGCCGTCCTGTTCGCCGGCGCCCTTTCGTTTTCCTCAGCACCCGCAGCGCACGCTGCGAGTCAGGGCGGCACCATCGTCGATGGATTATATGAAGAGCCGGCAAACCTGAATCCGATACTTGGACCTGACCAAACGTTTTCCAATATTGTTCAGACAAGCATGTTTCGCAATCTGTTCTACGTCAATCCGCACAATCAGCTGATGCCTGACCTGGCAACCACTGTTCCGACGATGCAAAATGGCGGGATTTCCAAAAATGGGCTCGTGTACACGTTTCATCTGCGCCCGAACGCCCGTTGGTCCAACGGCCAGCCATTTACATCCAAGGATGTCTGGATCACCTACAAACTGATCCTGAACCCGAAGGTCAATGCGGTCTCGACTCTCGGCTGGACCGATATTGCGAAGTTTCAGACCATAAACGCCAAAACGTTCCGGTTGACCTTAAAACGACCAGACGGAGCTCTGCTTGACAATTGCTTCAGCGGCAATTTGCCTGGCATCCTGCCGTACAGTGTATTTAAAAACATGGCCCCACAGGCTGTAAATACGGCCGCGTTCAATCACAATCCCACCGTTTCTGATGGACCGTTCAAGTTTCAGTCCTGGAATCCAGGCGCAGCGATCACAGTCGTAAGAAACCCGTACTGGTATGGACCCAAACCGAAAGCGGCGCAAATCGTATTCAAGATTATTCCTAATGAAAACACATTGCTTGCCAACGCGCAGGCGCATGCCGTAAATGTGTGGTATTTCGATCCCATCGAAGATGTCTCCCAAATCCAGGCCATATCTGGCGCGACACTTCACTTTGTAGCACAGCCTGCCTGGGAAATGGCCGTCCTCAATCTGCGCAACCCGATCCTGCAAAATGTCAAGGTCAGGCAGGCGCTTGAATTGGCTATCAATCGTCCGGCGCTGGTGACCGATATTTGGAAGGGGCATGCGTCCCTGATCGCAGCGGACCAGCCTGCGGTATCGTGGAGCTACAATCCGGCGCTGAAGCCGTACCCGTACAATCCCGCGCTGGCGGCCAAACTGTTGCGCGAAGCAGGCTGGAAGATGGGGGCCGATGGGTATCTGCACAAAGGCAATCAGATTTTCAGTCTTGTGTATTCTACCACGGCAGGTAATCCGTACCGGGCGGCCACAGAGCGGTTGGTCATGTTCTGGCTGAAGCAGTTGGGCATTCAGATCACGATTCACAACTATCCGGCTAACGAATTTTTCGGCAGCGTGCTTCCCTCAGGGAAGGGTTGGGGTCTTGGGGAGTTCCAGTATGGAGACGGCCCGGATCCCTCGTTTGGCGATGTGGCTCTCTTCTCCAACCTGGGCGGACAGGATTTTGGACACTTCAATAATAGCGCAGTCAATCAACTCCTGCAGCGCCAGGCGGGGCTCAGTACGATTGCACAGCGTAAGCCGCTGCTGCAAAAAGTTGAAACAATCCTTCACGATCAACTACCGGCACTGTGGTACTATAGCCCACAATTGCTCGCCACTTCCATCAACATGACCGGATACGCGCCGAATCCATGGGGCGCCGATACGTGGAACTGCTGGGAGTGGGCTCCGACCAAGTAAAGAGGGTCGTCTAGCCAGAGCGCTTCAGAGGGTTGCGGCGGAACACGGCGCAACCCTCTGTTTTGTCGCGCCGCGTTTGAGGTCAGTACGCAGCCAGGGTTCGTTTGTTCGGATCATAGGCGCGTGCGGCTTTAGACCTGATCATGATTCACTCGCTCAAATATTTCAGTCACCGAAATTTGAAATTCCGGCAAACTTGCACATTTCAATATATCGTCATTATTGTATACGCCCTTGTGTTGGTAACGGCCATCCTCCAGTACAAATACATCAATACCCCGATGCTCAATGTCAACAACCCAGTATTCTTTAACGCCCACATTCTGGTACAGGTTAAATTTTATCATTTTATCGCGCTTAAATGTCGAAGGACTCAAAACCTCAATCACAAGTACCGGAACACCGACGACTCTTGGTCCAGCTTCATACTCTCCGCACATGACAAATACATCTGGCTGGACAACGCGATCCGTTTCTTGCGAGACATCAAACGTCAAATCCATCGGGGATGCAAACGCCTCGCATTTTTCTTGCACCGTCGCGTCCAGCCGCCCGGCCAACCGAGTCACAATACGCTGATGATTGCTGTGTGGACTTGACATCATGTACGGTACGCCATCGATCAGTTCCCAGCGCTCGTCGCCCGTCCACGTCACGTAGTCGGCGTAGGTGTAGTGTTTGTCGCCCATTGGCTTGCTCAACTTGGCGTTCCTCCAGGTGAAAGCTTTAATAACTTCCCCGACATCCGTTCAACCCATTTGCTCATGAGAGACGCATGGCCTGCAAGTCGATTGAAAATTCCCTCCGCCACAGTACGATCATACGTGTGGCTTGTTAAATTGCGATCCTGCGCCATTTCAAGCGCGTGTTCCGTTTCGTCTGCATCAAGTATGCCAACTTCCCGACAGGCACGTATGACTTCTTTCGGAGAACTGACGTCCACCCCTGCATACGTCCTTAGAAAATGGCGTCCCGCCTTCCACATCGCCTCGAATGTATATTCAAAACGCTGAATAGCGCCATCCCGTTCAAGGTCGGTCGGTTCTGTGAGCACCAGCGCTTCTTGCAATGTGAATAATGCCTGATTCGCGCGTTCCAAAGCCAATGCTACCCGTTCCACAGAATACCTTCCTTTCGAACCTCAGCCAGTAAATTTTCAGAAGCGGTTTGCAGATCAACCACATCGACGCGGTAAGGAATTGTGGAGTCTTCGAGTTTTTGTCGCAAATCCGCAAGTCGCCGCGCCGGAATGGGGGTTTTAGCCGCAATGCCAATATCGATATCCGAAGACATCTGCTCGTCGCCCCGTGCGAACGAACCGAACAGATAGATGGAACAGGGGAATCCCTGCATCGCCTCTACAGCGATTTGGCGCACTCTTGCAAGGATTTCCGCTCGCTTGCTCACTGGACTACACCCCCTAACATTCACCTCGCCTCTAGATGCGGGATGAGTCAATAGACAC
>JAKADD010000110.1 GCA_021820825.1 Bacillota bacterium | reverse complement strand
GTTCATATTTTGTGCGCAAAAACCGCACCATCCAGAAGAAGAACGTCCGGGCAATGTACTTCTCAAACGTGCCCATCGAACCGGAGGTATCCATCATCGCCAGCACAACGGCCTGAGACTGGGGATTCTGCACGTCTTCCCATGTCTTGTAACGCAGATCCTCAGGCGTGATGTGATGGAATCCGGGAACACCCGCACTCGCGTTGCGCTTTATAGTTTCCAGAATTGTGCGTTTTTTGTCGATGTTACTCTGCAATCCTTTTTTTCGCACATCGCGAAACTGGACGTCTGTAACTTCCAACTGATCGGGCGCCTTTTGAACCAGATACGGCAATTCCAGATCGGTGAACAGTACAGACTGGATATCGTCCACGGACACTTCGGCCTCGTAATAATCGACGCCGGGCTGATCCCCCGCACCTTCACCCTGACCCGGCGTCTTTTGACCAGTCTGTCCAGGATCGCGCGCGATGACGTCGCCGATAGCCGACCCGCCGTCGCCCTGACCAGCCTGCTGGTTTTTATTGTGGTTGAACCTGAAACGGTACTCATCCAATGACCGAATGGGTACTTTGATGATCTGCCTGCCATCCGTCATCACGATGCTTTCTTCGCTGATCAGGTCTGCCAGATTTCGTCTGATCGCCTCGCGCACCTTCTGCTGATGGCGCGCCTGATCTTGCTGCCCTTTGCGGTGTAAAGACCAGTCGTCCTGACTCAGTATTGACACGCCCACGCCGCCCACCTCTTTCTCCTGGAAATGTGCCTGCTCTGCTATGCCTGGACGGATCATGCCTTGCACTGCCTCTCAAACAGGTGCAGCCTAAAGGCCGCAAATCTCGCTGCAGCGCAAGGCATGATCCGTCCAGGCAAGTCATTTCCCTGCCCTATCCTGAAAAACTCACCCTGGCTGGATCGTATACTGTTCCGAGGCGAGTTCGGCGCAGCTGTGTCTGAGCAGCGGAACAGTATACGATCCAGCCAGGGCAGGGATTGCTCCTACCGATTCAAGAGGCTGCCCGTGTACTGCAGCAGCTCATTGGAGCAGCTCGCGCAATAACCGTACTCTTCCATGAGACGCCTGCTCACTTCATTGATGCGCTTCAACTGGTTGGTATCCGGCGTCTTCGTCGATGTGGTGATTTTGACGACATCTTTGAGGTCTGCAAACAGTTTCTTCTCAATCGCCTCGCGCAACCGTTCGTGAGAATGGTAGTCAAACCGCTTTCCGCGTCTCGCATACGTCGAGATGCGAATGAGAATTTCTTCGCGAAACGCCTTTTTTGCATTGTCTGAAACGCCGATCTGTTCTTCGATCGACCGCATCAATTTTTCATCAGGATCCATTTCCTCGCCAGTGATCGGATCCTTCATACGCTGCCAGTTACAGTACGCCTCGACATTGTCCAGATAGTTGTCCAGCAGTGTCTTCGCAGACTCCTCATACGAGTAGACGAACGCTTTCTGCACTTCTTTTTTTGCCATTTCGTCGTATTCTTTGCGGGCGATTGCCACAAAATTCAGCAGGCGTTCCCGATCTTCCTTACTGATGGACGCGTGCTGGTCGAGGCCATCCTTGATGGCGCGCAATACGTCAAGCGCGTTAATGCAGCTCGTGTCACGCCGGATCAGGGCGCTGGAAATGCGATTGATCACATAGCGTGGATCGATGCCGCCCATTCCCTCTTCCGGTGTTTCCGTCCGCAACTCCTGCACATCCTTGTCCTTGAATCCCTCGACGTTTCGCCCATCGTAAAGATAGAGTTTCTTGAGCAGGTCCATACCCTGCTTCTTGGACTCCTTGAGACGCGTCAATACTGAGAATACCGCCGCCGTCATGAGCGTGTGCGGCGCAATGTGGACTTCGCGCAGATCACTCTGCTGCACAAGCTTGTCATAGATTTTCACTTCATCGGAAACGCGCAGGTTGTACGGAATCGGCATGACGATCATCCGCGACTGCAACGCCTCGTTGCGCTTGTTGCTGACAAACGTCCTGTATTCTGTTTCATTGGTGTGGGCGATGATCATTTCATCCGCCGAGATAAGCGCGAAACGTCCTGCCTTAAAATTGCCCTCCTGAGTCAATGACAGCAAGTTCCAGAGGAATTTTTCGTCACATTTCAACATTTCCTGAAATTCCATCAGACCTCTGTTGGCTTTGTTCAACTCTCCGTCAAAGCGATAGGCTCGCGGGTCGCTTTCGGAGCCATACTCCGAGATGGTCGAGAAGTCGATGCTTCCAGTCAGATCGGCGATGTCCTGGGACTTCGGATCCGATGGACTGAATGTGCCAATGCCGACGCGATCGTCTTCCGACAGCAGGATGCGCTCAACCGCCACATTCTCCATATGACCGCCGTACTCATTTTGCAGTCTCATGCGGCAACTCGGACAGAGGTTGCCGTCGATGCGGACCCCCAGTTCTGCGGCGAATTCCGCCCGCAATTCGGTCGGAACCAGATGCAGCGGTTCTTCATGCATGGGACATCCCCTGATGCCGTAAAGAGCGCCCGCGGGCGTGCGCGAGTACTGCTCAAGACCTTGCTTGAGCAGCGTCACGATGGTGGATTTGCCGCCGCTGACCGGCCCCATGAGCAGTAAAATCCGCTTGCGCACGTCCAACCGTTTTGCGGCCGAGTGAAAGTACTCTTCGACCAGCCGTTCCAGTGCCACTTCGAGTCCAAACAACTCTCTGGAAAAGAAACGGTAGCGTTTGCGACCACTCGCATCCTCGTCGACGCCCGCAGACTCGATCATGCGAAATACCCGTGAATGCGCCGTTTCTGCAATACCTGGCTGTTTACGCACCAGTTCAATGTAATCGACAAATGACCCGTCCCATACCAGTTGCTCTTCTTTTGCGCGGTAGGCGGCCAAACGGTTTACAATATCCACGAATCATCCCCCTTTTCCGAGACGCAAAATGTCTGTCCTCTGGTGTCAGGTGCGATGCTGCCCAGGGTTCTGGCAGTTGGAAAAGAGTTGCCCCTATGCGTTGCATAGTCGCATGTGCCGATATTTTGCACAGGAGTGTGATACTATGCTTATGCAACGGCCCATCGCTCGTTGCTCCCAAGTTTTCTGATCTGTCTGCCGCACGGCAGCGGACGCCACAATGAAAAATAAGTCAAAGAGGGTGACCTGCGATGCGCGTTCCGAAAACTCGGCTCATTTTTGACGCTGCCATTGACACATTTTCGGAGCGGGGATTTGAGAAAGCGACGATGGATGAAATCGCCGCAAAGGCAAACGTCGCAAAGGGAACCATTTACTACCATTTTAAAAGCAAGGAAGAGCTGTTTGTCTTCCTTGTCGAAGAAGGTGCGCAGCTGTTGCGGGAGCGCGTGCTCGAAAAACTTCCGGAAGAAGCGACCCCCACCGAGCGATTGCGCATTGTCATTCGAGAACAGCTTACCTTCTTTAAAGAATATAGGGATTTCTGCACCATTATTCTACGCGAGGCCTGGGGAGAGGAACAGCGACAACGGCAATTCAGGCGCATGCTCGTGCATTATGTGCACGAGATCGAGGCGATCGTTGTCGATGGCGTCGTAAAAGGGGAGTTTTTCGTCGCAGATGCGCAGACCGCCGCCTGGTCGATCTTTGGCGGTCTCAGTATAGCCGCTTTGCACCACCTGTTTGCGGACCCGGAATTTGACCTCACCTCATTGTCGCCGGGATGTGAGAGTCTCTTCATCGGAGGTCTCCAGTCCGCGTTCTACTCCAGGCCGGGAAAGTCCTGCTGACGCAACGCTTCGTAAATGGCAATGGCCACGGTATTTGACAAATTGAGGGAACGCATAGCCATGCCCATGGGCATACGGACAGACTGATCGCCATACCGCTCATGGACCCATGGCGGCAATCCCGTGGTTTCCTTGCCGAAGATCAGGTAATCTGCCGACGTGTACCGCACATCCGTATAGCGACGTGTCGCGAATTTGCTGAAGAAATGCGCTTGACCACCCTCCCGCGCCACTTCATCGATCACCTCATGCAGACTGTCGTGCACGCGAACATCGACAAGGTGCCAGTAGTCGACCCCCGCACGGCGCAGCGAACTGTCATCGATCTGAAACCCAAGCGGCCGCACCAGATGCAGCACCGTGCCAGTCGCGGCGCAGGTCCTCGCCACGTTTCCCGTATTGGGTGGAATCTGCGGTTCAAACAACACAACATGCATATACACACATCCTTACACTCTATATTTCGCCATTGTACATCAATCTCCCAGGCGACACAGCAGATAACGGGTCTTTGGCGTCCATGCCTCGCTGTCTTCATAGGAATAATGCCGCTTGCGACTGTTTAGCGAATGCGCGTTCACCAGCGGATCTCCCTTGCGGTCGTGACCGGTGACAATCGTTGTGTGCTGAATGCGTCCATTGCCGTTCCAGTCGTACTGGATGATGTCGCCGTCCTGCAACTCTGCAGGATTGGCGACAATCTCAGCCCGGATGCCGTCACCGCCGCTCCGCAGAGTCGCCGCCAGCGCGTTTGCCACAGTCCACGAGTAGCTGAAGTCTGGTTTGTTCCCGTGGTGGTACCACCAGCCTGTTTCTTTCTTTCCCGTGTCGATCATGGGCAATCCTCCCGCAAATACAGCCTGGGAGACAAAGTTGGCGCAATCATTGTCAAAGTGAATGTATTCCGGGTTGAAGCGATCCCACCACAGCTCCGCGTAACGCACGGCGCGCGCGCGGGCGTAGCGCGGATGTTCGATCTTGCGATTCTTCCATAAAGCGGCATGCGTCCAGTCAGGCAAGCTCCGTTCTGTAACGTGAGGCGCCATTTCTCCTTCCTGCCGGCGCTCGACCAGTTCGGCCGCATGATGCTCACGCGTCCGCCAGAGCTGGTGATGGCGATACATTCGCTGTTCAAGTTCCAAACGGCCATCCAATTCGTACAGGTATCGAATCACCTCAGTTATTTGTACGGTCGCATAATTCTCCTGCGAGCGCGCTTCCCTGCCAATGATGCGAATGCGGATATCACTGATCACTTTGCGGTCGACTGCTCCCCTGCGTTTTTGCATCGCCATCCGACGGCTGATATCCAGCGACTCCGCAGGATGGACGGAGTTCCATACGCCGTCTGCGCCGTCTCCGTTCAGCCACGCTCTGTTTCTGGCGTCGAACCACTCGCGCACGGCCTCCCCAAGTACTCCCGTCATCCTGCTCCTCCTTTTGAAGGTTCCGACACTCCATTACAAGAGTATGCTTTTATTTCCGGAAAAAAGGCACTGCATTATGAAATGTCCGCCTATGCACATGTGTTACACTAGCTTCAGAAATCTTCAGCAATACGTTGAACCCGCGCGAGGTGCCGTGAGATGGATCGCGATAAAACAGTTCTGCTGACAGATGAACGAAAAGCCGTGCGGTCCGTTGATCGGGCTCTTGACATTCTTCTCTGTTTTGGCGCGGAGAGGGATCTGGGACTCACAGAAATAGCGCGACGGGTCTCCCTGCACAAGAGCACGGCGCATCGTATGCTCGCGTCTCTGGAACGCCGCGGTTTCGTGGAACGCCAACCGCTCACTGACCGTTATCGTCTGGGCTGGCTGATTGTTGAACTTGCCTCGCAAGTATATCAGTCCGACAACCTGACATCCCTCGCCATGGCTGAGATGACCCATTTGCGCGACGCCATTGGCGAAACAATCAGTCTGTACGTCCGTTCAGGCCAGGAACGCATCCGCGTCAGCGCAGTGGAAGGAACGCACCCTGTACGTCGGGCGGCCAATGTGGGCAAGCGATTCCCCCTCTATGCGGGTGCCTCGGGAAAAGTCCTGTTGGCTTTTTCCGATCAGGACATCCTCGCAGAGTTGCACGCGGCGCAATCCGTTCCGCAGGATTTTGACATCGCTGAACTGCGGACACAGTGCAGTCAAATCGCTGCTGACGGCTATGCGGTCAGTATTGAGGAACGCGAAGCGGGCGCAGCGGCGGTGGCGGCGCCGATCCTCAACCGTCAGGGCGTGTGCGTGGCAGCCCTCTCCATATCGGGACCGGTGGATCGCTTCACTGCGGAACGGGTCGCACACTTTGCGACAGCATGCATGGCTGCGGCAAACCAGATCAGCAAGATACTCGGACCGCACTCTGTGTGAGCGAGTCAACCGACGCGTCATTGACTCGCTCACACGCTTTACAGGCGATCGCACGCCTGCCTATAAACATGAATACAATACCCCATACGGAGCGGCAAGCGTTCACGTTCCTGTGGAGGTATGCATTCATGGATAAGCGAGCACTCCCGCCTTGGCTCAGGCAGGTGTGGAACGAATTGACCCAACCGCCTGCAGTGTTGCACCGGAGTCGGCGGCCGGTTCGGCCAAGACCCGTCAGAAACCCTGTGTCACACAACGACGAGCGCGCAAAAACCGCCGCCAAGGAGAGCGATGACGAAGAGAGCCTCACTGATCCTCCCGCCGCGCCGCGCCGTGCACAGGGGTCCGCAAAGACGGCGGAGCGCCTGACGCGCAGATATTTTGTGCCGCATCCAGGCCGCCAGCCCACCAAAACCAGACCACGGCCCCGCAAAAATGGCAAACGGGTCGCCCATCATAACGAATCCGCGCGGATGGATACCTCGGCAGTCCAGACCGCACAGTCGGCGCCTGCACCCGCCCGTATCCAGACACTGCGGATCGCCTCTACAGGAGAGACCGCAAGCCGTTCGCCGCGCGCGTCAGACAGCGATGCGGCGCGGGCCGGCGCCTATCACGAACACATTCGCAGTGTGGAGGCCATCCATGGTGTCTGGCGCATTGTCACAAGCGATGGAAAGGCCATGGCGCTGAAAGAAACCCGCCTTGCGCCGGAACGCATCCGGTTTATGGCTGACGCCATAGACGAACTGCACCATCGCGGATTCACGCAGCTTGCCCGCATTGTGCGTACTCGCCAGGAACAGGACCCGTACCTCGTCGATCATGGCCGTACCTATTACGCGTCGGAATGGCTTCCTGGACACAGCGTCCAGTATGGTTCAACGAGACAGTTGGGCGCTGCGGCGAGAACACTCGCCCGCTTCCATGAAAAATCATGCGACTATGAACCTTCGGGATACCAGCCCCCACACGCGTTTCATGTGTTTGAACAACTGCTGAACCGTAAGCAGTCACTGGATCTGGCGCAGAAACAACTGGAGGCAAAGGCGAATAAGGACAGCTTCGACGAGCTCTGTCTGTCCTACTTTCCGCAGGCGGCCATGCATGCGACGGAATCCCTGTCGCTCCTGAAACTGCCCGATGTCGAGACGCACCTGAAACACAGCCTCAGTCACCCTGGGCTGTGCCATCTGGACGTGACGCGCCGCAACCTGATCATGCATCCAGCGGGGCACGCCCAGTTAATCGATTTCGACCTGATGACTTTTGCGCCGCGCGCGCTGGATTTATCCCACCTGATCAGAAGAGGCATGCAGGCGCATGGCACATGGACGAGCGAGATCGCCATCGCGCCGCTCATCTCGTACAACCGCATACGGCCGCTCACACAAGGCGAATATCTGCTGCTCGAAGCACTCCTGACATTCCCACATCGCTTCTGGCGGCTCTTGCAAAACCATGACAAAAATCCGGCGGCCAGTCCCGAAGATCTGCAGCAGCGCACCACGCAAATGGAGGATACCCTGGCCCTGGAGCAGGAACGCGCCGCGTTTCTTCACACTTTTTCCCGTCAG
>JAKADD010000109.1 GCA_021820825.1 Bacillota bacterium | reverse complement strand
CGGCTGTTTATGACCGTTTGATGCGGGATGTGCCTTACGAGCGTTTTCTGTCTATTTTTGACGATGCGCTGGCGTATACGGGCGTCGTTCCTGCCAGCATTATCGATCTGGGCTGCGGCACGGGCGCATTGATGCCTGCTCTGCTTGAAAGGGCGCGCTTTGTTACGGGCGTCGATCCTGCCGAACAGATGTTGACATTGGCGGCGGAGCGCATGGCTTACGCCGCTCATCGCGTAACGTTTTTGCAGGCGTCTGCCGCCGACCTGCGCGTGCCTCGGCAGGCGGATGGCTGTGTGGCATTTTGTGATGTGCTGAGTTATGTGCTGACTATGGAGGAATTGGTTGCTTCCTTTACGGCGGTTCGTCGCGCCGTCAAACCAGGCGGCCTGTTTCTGTTTGATCTTCACTCCCCCCATAAAATTGTGCAGCACATTGGCAACAACGTGTACTATGACGTTAACCCGGACGCCGTGGCGCTGATGAATACGGCTGTCGATCTGTCTTCGCTGACCGTCGTCTATGACCTGACGCTCTTTGCCCGGTCGCGCGCTGAACTCTACCGCCGCTTTGACGAAGAACATCGACAGCGGGCCTTCCTCTTGCCGGATGTTGTGTCTGCGCTTGACCGTGCGGGATTTGCGGAGGTGCATGTGGCTGGGGATCTTTCTTTTGCGTGGGGGGATGAACGGGCAAAAGCTCTGACACAAGCAGGAGACCCAGGCGTTCGGCGGGAATCAATCTACACACGCGCCATCTCTGAGGAGAGTCTGGACACGGCGCTGCGCTGGTTCTTCCTTGCGCGCTGACGTCGGCGTGAGTCGCATGGATTACTCATCGTCACTCAGTCTCCCTAAGTTAGCGGGGATTTCAGCGGGGGTGTCTTCAGTTGCGCGGCCAAATCGGTGCGAAGCGAACGCATGCAAGATATCAGGGTTGTTTTGGAAAAATTCAACCAGACTCGTCAGTTCGCCCAATGTCTGCGGACTGACGTGGTGTTCGATCCCTTCGACATCGACACGAATGATTTCCTCTTCCAGCCCAAGCATGCGAAGCAGATCCTCCAGCATGCTGTGCCGCTGTTTCATGGCTCGCCCCATCTGCTCGCCAGACTTGGTCAGAACGATCCCACGGTATTTTTCGTATGTGACGTATTCCTGTTCATCCAGTTTTTGCAGCATCTTGGTGACGGAAGACGGTTGCACCGAGAGTGAGACTGCAATATCGGACACCCTGGCATAGCCCTTGTCCTTCATCAGTTCATAAATTTTCTCAAGGTAATCCTCCATGCTGGGTGTCAGCACGCAGTCACCCACTTTCCCTGACGTTTCCGCCTTATTGTACTACATTTGAATCCCCGGTGCATGGGCTGGAATTGATATCCGTCATCCGCTCATGCGGTTTTCGCGTTGGCTGTTTTGTAAAACAGCCAATTGTAAAGAGGAGTGGAGCGGGTCAGCGCGAACAGGCATCTATGAACAATACGCGAGGGAGAGATGTATGGTGCCTGCAATGCGTCGGCCGGAGCGCAATCTGCTGTGGATTTTCAGCGCCTTTCTGTTGATTGCATGGATTATGTACTTTACTCACGGTGGTTGGTTTGCGGCGGCTGGACCAGTTCCGGGTTCTGCTCCGGCAGGAGATTCACATGCCACAGGCACTGCGCAGACACGGCGCGGGGAATCTGCGACCGTCGCCCTCGGAAGCGCCGGCCAGCGCATGACAGTCTACATCACGGGGGCGGTGAAACGTCCAGGCATCTATCATCTGCCTCTCGATGCCAGGGTTGTGACGGCGATTCACGCAGCTGGCGGAGCCACGTCTGCTGCGGATCTTGCCGCCATCAATCTGGCGGCGATGCTGGAGGACGGAACACAGATCGTTGTTCCCGAGAACATTCAGGTACATGCCGGTCCGGCGGGGAAGGCGGCAGCGCCGCAAAGTATAGGCGCTGCCGAGTCAGGCGCTGGAACGATACCCATTCCGGTCTCTGCGCGCTCCAGACACAGTCGAAAAAACAAATTGCAGCCGGGGGAACGCATCAATATCAACCGCTCCGATTTGCTGATGCTGGAAGAATTGCCTGGCATCGGAGCGAAGAAGGCGCAGGCCATTCTGTCTTACAGGGTAACTCACGGAATGTTTTCTTCTCTTGTTCAATTGCGGCTTGTGCATGGAATCGGTCCAACGCTGCTGGAAAAACTGTCTGCGTACGTGACGCTGTGAAGTGTTTCTGGATGGCTATTGAAGTATTGACAGTGCAACGTAGAACATTGGAACGAGAACGAAAAGCCACATCGGTGTGCGCCGATGTGGTCCAAAGGATAGACTCTCATGGCGCTTGCGCGCCACTAACAGCCGGGATGAAAATTCGCCTGCGGCGATTTTTCGGGATAGAAGTTCAGGCCTGAGTTTTGCGAAGCAAAATCTTATCGCTTCGCGCCGCAACAATCGTTACAATACGTTTCGGGCCGTAACGTAACGGCTGCTCCAGTAATACGGGTTGTTGATATTATCGATTTCTACATCTGTGCTGGCAGCGTCAATGAACTTGCCGTCGCCTATGTAGATGCCGACATGAGATATTCCAGAGCCCGACGTATTGAAAAATACCAGATCGCCAGGCTGCAGATTTGATTCCTTCACGTAAGTTCCGGCCGTAGCCTGGGCTTCCGCAGTCCTTGGCAACGCGATGCCAAGCTGCTTGTACACATACTGCACAAACCCAGAGCAGTCAAACCCGGATGGGCTCGTTCCGCCCCAAACGTACGGTGCGCCGAGGTATGTCCTCGCTATTTGCACAATGCGCAATCTGAGTGCTTCGACGCGCACGGCAGCCGCAGACGACTCAATGGCTGAAAACAACTGTGACGTCACGACGGCGCCGTGACCATCTCCATGATTCGCTTCGAAGGCTTTTACCGCGCGAGAAGTGACGGGGCCAAAGTGTTTCGTGATGCTGACGGATTTTGGATAGTACCCGAGTACCGCTAAATCCGACTTGAGCGCCGCGACGTTGGCTCCGATGCTCCCCACCTGCATCAAAACATCCGATGTTGCCGCAGCTGCAGGACTGGCAAAGACAGCACTCGCCAAAGTGGATCCCGTAAGACACAGGGATGCCACAAGAGTGGCTATGCGCAAAGAATGGGCCCCTTTCTCAAGCCTCCGAGGTTAGTTGACGGGTTAGGACCGAAAGGTTGCCGGTGGCCCTTCTGCAATGCCGTTACAGATTCACCCCATGGTGTTGCATCCCCCGTACCGATTGAGCAGATCGGATTCGGCAATGTCACTCTGAGAGTATTCTATCAAGGACGACACAAACTGACAAGATCCAATAGAAAAATTGCGAGAGAAGGCGGAACCTGTGCATCGAACCCTGGCTATAGGCCTTCTCGTCGCGTGTCTCGGTACGGCGCTTTCGCTGCGCGGCCTGGCAGGCAATGTTCTGTGGACTGTCCTGTCCGTGGGTATTTTGACGAGCGCAACTGTCGCAGTCAGAACGATCCTGTTACAACGTATCAGGAGATCCGAGTTCCCCAAGCCGCTTGCTTCGTGGATGCAATCTTGGCTGTTTTCCCCGATTTCTTTGCAACTGGCTGGCGGTGTGCTTGTCGCATGTGTGTTGCTTGCCGCCGGATCATTCTATGGCATTCGCGCGCAAGCGGCGCAGCACGTCCGAAGGGCTGAACTGGAGGAACACGCCGGGAGTGGGGCAGGCAGCATGGATGCGGTGGGGGAGATCGTCGGTGTTCTGGAACCGACGCAATACAGTGTCGGGTTTCCCTGCCGCATTCAGGCTGTCTATGGTCAATCGGGTCTGATTCCGCTTGTTATGCGGCCGACTATCTGGATTGCGCTGTCGTCAGGGCATACAGCGGCATCCGGACTGACAAAGGAAAAAACGGCTACTGTCATTCGCTTCTACGACAGTGTCATGAGTTTGCATTCGGGCGACTATATCTCAGTGTATATCCGAATTCATCGGGTGCGTTCCGGTCCTTTCGCGATCGCGCTCCTGCGCAGAAGCATTACGCTTCTAGGCGTCGGATCCATCTATGGCGTCAACCGTTTGCGCCGGATGCCGGAAGGCAGAGATCTCTATGCTTTGCAGGGTCGCTTGCTGGAACTGCTTCAGGAGCGTTTGCAGGCGGTATACGGCAGAACTGTCAGCGGATTTCTGCTCGCTTTTTCCATTGGCGACCGCAATTTTCTGAATCGGCAGGTCGTCAAGGTGTTTGCCGCTGTCGGCATCGTGCATGCGCTGGTTGCGTCTGGAGCCACCATTCGGATGACAGTGTCTCCCGTGGTTCGTTTTTTGCGACGGAGATCGCGCCGCAATCTGCTGTGGTATCCGGTGGGTATGGCCTGTACAGTGCTGCTGGTTCTGTTGACTGGTTTTGCTCCCCCTGCCGTCAGAGCCGCTGTTGCCTATGGATACGAGCTTACAGCAAGCCTGCGCAACAGATCGATCGACAAGTTCACCGGCAACGTCGTCGCGCTGGGAGTGCTGATGGCCATCGAACCGGAAGCGGTGTTTGATCCCGGAATTCTGCTGTCCTATTGCGCTGTTACGGTTCTGGCGCAGTTGCCGATAATTTTGCGGGCCAGCATACTGCGCGGACTGCGTCCGCATAAACTGTCTGCGATCATCAGTCGCGGGCTGGCCGCCGATATCGGTATCACACCGCTTGCAGCGATTGAATTCGGTCAGTTTTCTCTCCTGTCTTTAGTCTTGAACATCGTTCTGTACCCGTTCCTGGAAATTGCCATACCGGTTGCGCTGTTGTTGTGTCTGGGTGGGCTCACGAATTTCGCATTGGGCGCTGCGGTGCGTCCGCTTCTTTCCAGTCTGGTTGCCCTTTTGCAAAACGGGGTGCTATGGCTTGGCGCGCTGCCCCTGACACACCGTATCACCGGAATGAATGGGGCCATCATTCTTTACTATGGAGCCATCATGCTGTTTTTGGTTGTTTGGAACAGGTATAGTTTTCGCAGGAATGGCAAATACTCGTAGTTATGAAACAGAATGCAGAGTGTTGAATTGTGGAAGGTGAGACAATGATAGCAACAGATGCGCTGGATGTCGAATTACTGGTGGAGAAGCTTCTTGCGGATGCGTATCGTTTGCGCGACACCCCGAATTTCTCCACGTTGACGGAAGTGCTGGAGACGACGGCCCGAATCGGAATCCATCTAAAAGAACGCGAGGAGGCGTACGATTGGGCCGATCACCATTTATTTCCTTAGTTGTTTCGGCGCTTTTGTTTGCGGTGAATGCGCACGCAGGTTCAGCGCAAACACAACACCAGGATCGCACCGGAACCAGAATTGTACATCCGGATCAAACATTGCACATCCTGTAACAGGGATGTGCAATTCTGCTTTGGCAAACACTATTCACACTGTATGAGCAGTGTGAAGGGAGTGTCCATCATGGCCAAGGTTGTGATCGCGGGCGGCGGATATGGCGGCGTCAGGGCAGGCAAGCGGCTGGAACGGGCGGAGCAGGCGTTTACGATCGTTAACAAGCACTCCTATCATCAATTCATCACGTGGCTGCACGAAGCCGCAGGCGGGCGGCGCACCGTCGATGATTACAAAATCGAGATCCGGGACATATTTCGTCAATCGTCATCCATCGTGGTAAAGGACGAGATCACAGGGATGGATCGCGAGGCTCGCGTGATCATGGGCAGGCAACACTCCTATCCCTACGATTACGCGATACTTGCACTGGGAAGCGCTCCAGAATTTTTTGGCATTCCAGGGCTCTCGGAATTCAGTATGCAACTTCGATCTGTGGAGACGGCGCGGCAGATCCGTTCGCATATTGAGCACGAATTCACCGCATTCAAAGTGGACGGGAACGAATCCCGGCTGCGCATCGTCATTGGCGGAGCGGGGCTTACGGGTATTGAATTCGCTGGAGAACTGATTGACTGGTTGCCGCATCTGTGCAGAGAAAATGGCATTGACACTGGCTTGTTGGAAATTCTGAATGTGGAGGCGGCCCCAGTCATATTACCCGCTCTCTCAGAGAATCTGCAGACAAAGGCCCGTTCTATTCTGGAGCAAAAAGGCGTCCAAATTCGCACCGGCACAAAGATTGTGCGGGTGGAGGAACACAGCGTCCATCTCGAATCCGGGGAAGTGATCGTTGCCAGGACAATTGTCTGGACTGGCGGAGTGAGAGCCCATCCACTCCTTGCTGCCGTTGGATTTACATGCGACAGGCGGGGGCGGGCCAAGGTCAATGATTTCTTGCAATCCATCGATGATGAGCGCGTCTTTGTAATCGGAGACTGCGCGGCGGTTGTATCGGCCGGCAAGCCGCTGCCGCCGACTGCCCAACTCGCCGCACAGATGGGCGAGGTTGCAGGCGTCAATGTGACGGCGGCAATCCACGGCCAGGCAAAGGCAATGCAACCGTTCCAGCCAAAGATTCTTGGTACGCTCGCTTCACTCGGCCGCAATTCGGGGGTCGGTGTAATCGCCGGAATGCCGACGTCTGGGGCAGCCGCAAGTATTGCCAAAGAACTCACGAAGGTGAAGTATCTGATACAATTGGGTGGACTGAGGATGATTTCCCGAAACAGGCGGTCACCCGCGCGGGAACTACATTTGTGAGGCGAATCGTTTTGGAAAAATCACTGTACGAAGTGCTGGCGGATGCACGCAAGGGGCGGGGAGAACTGCTTTATTTTTTATATGGCGCGGGCGGCGGCTATGCAGGGGAAATGCTGGCGCAGCAACTTCAGGAATCGCTCGCTGCGACAGGAACCGGCGCGGCCATTGTGCGTCGTTCTCTGGCCGACGAAGACTTTGGCAATATACTTTCTGAAGCGGACACAGGGGGACTATTAGGGGAACCGGCGATCGTTCTTTGCGCCGGATTTGAATATCCCACGACGACGAATAAGGCAAACGGCAACAGCGGGATCACGGTGGTGGATCTGGACTGGCTGTTGGCTCACCCACCCACCCGTCCGCTGATTTTCTATGCCGTCGGTGAAAAACTGGACGAACGTAAGAAAGCGGTCAAACAGATGCGCGCAAGTTCAGACATGGTTCTCATTAACGCCGCAAAACATTCCCGTGAGCAGTGGCGGCTTCTGGCGCGCGACCTTCTGGGTGCGGACGCGGGCGTCACGGCGGCCCAGATTGACCGAGTATTGGCCCGCTGCGGAGAATCGCTGGCGAATCTGGCGAGTGAAGCGAAAAAACTCAAGCTCTATATGGCAACGAACGATCGTATTTCCGATGAGGATCTGAACATATTGATCACCGATTCCAGTCGTGTGGATATCTTTGACGTGGTGCGTCTGACCGTTTTGCACCGTTACACGGAGGCGTACGGATTCTATCAGAAAATGGCGGGTCAAGAATCGCTGTTCGCGTTTTTCGCACTGCTTGCGCGACAGTATCGGCTGATTGCGCGCGTCCAGGACGATCCACATCAGCCAGACAACACACTCGCAAATCTTCTCGGGGTTCATCCATATGCTGTTAAGGTGGCGCGAGAACAGGCCCGCGCAGTGCCCGTGGGTGTTGCAAAGCAGGAACTGGCGGCGATTGCCGATCTTGAATACGCCGTCAAATCAGGGCAGTGGAGCGAACGCACAGCTCTTGACCTATGGTTCTTGCGCCATATTGCCTCGGCGTGAGGAGAGGAGATCTGAGAATGGGGAGACGGCGGTTATTGGTGTCCAA